>JBJEAG010000023.1:6956-18148 GCA_051868855.1 Alloprevotella sp.
CCGGTCACGACCTCCCCTCGCTCTACAGAGAAACCAGCGAAGGAGGACTTGCCAAACAATGGAAAACTTCAGAAAAGTGATGACGACACGGAACTCCGATACCGACACGTCACCCTCTTCCTTATATATAGTATCCCGTCATGACAACTGACATTTTCCTGCCCGCTCAAGCCGCTGAGCATCCCGCCTTCGCGGAATCAGCAAATAGCCAAGTGGTGAAAAACGTTTTCCTCATTTCACCCGACAACGCTTCCACAACCCCTCATCCCTCCGCAGAGAAAGTGAAACTCTTGGAGGCAACAGAGGTGCTCACCGGCACGAAATTCCTGCGTGCCGTGGCGGCAGCGGCAGAGTCACCCTATATCTTCCTCTCGCTCAGCACCCACGAAATCATTCCCTCACACCGTTGCTGGGAACGAATGCTGCAAACTGCCGAAGCCACCGGAGCAGAACTGGTCTATTGCGACCGCAACGACAGTCACGGTGCTCACCCTTGCATTGACTACACGCCGGGAGCACTGCGCGACGACTTTGACTTCGGCAGTGTCGTGCTCCTTCGCACGGAGTCGCTCAGAGAATTTCTGCGCTCCACTCCCACCCCGCGTTTCCGCTATGCGGGATGGTATGCCCTCCGTCTCTTCCTCTCCCGCAAAGGCAGCATCTTCCACCTGCCGGAGATTCTCTACACCGAAATCGAGACTGACCACCGGGCATCGGGCGAAAAGCAGTTTGACTATGTTAACCCCACCGCGCGTGCCGTGCAACTCGAAATGGAACGTGCCTGCACCGAACACCTAAAACAAATCGATGCCTATCTTGCCCCGCAGGACTGGGAGGACCTCCCGCCCGACACCGAGGAGGACTATCCCGTGGAGGTTTCCGTCATCATTCCCGTCAGAAACCGTGTGCGAACGATTCAAGACGCTGTGGAGAGTGCACTTTCGCAACAGGCGGATTTCGACTTCAACGTCATCGTCGTGGACAACCACTCCAACGATGGCACGTCGGAGGCGCTGGAGGAGATGAAGAAACGCGCTGACATCGGCAGTCGGCTCGTGGTCATCCGCCCCGAAAGGACTGACTTGGGCATCGGAGGCTGCTGGGACGTGGCAATTCGTTCGGAACACTGCGGGAAATATGCCGTGCAACTCGACTCCGATGACCTCTACTCCGCACCGGACGTGTTGGAGCGCATCCGCAACGCCTTCAACGGCACTGCCCCGGCGGCGATGGTGATTGGAAGCTATCGCATGGTGGACTTCCATCTTCAAACGCTTCCTCCCGGACTCATCGACCACAAGGAATGGACGGCTGAAAACGGACGCAACAACGCACTCCGCATCAACGGTTTGGGAGCACCGAGAGCCTTCCGCACCCACATCCTGCGCCGCATTGGTTTCCCGAACACAAGCTACGGAGAGGACTATGCACTCGGACTGACCATTTCCCGCACCTGGCACATCCACCGCATCTTCGACGAACTCTATCTCTGCCGCAGATGGGAAGGTAACTCCGACGCCGCACTCGACATCACTCGCATCAACAAAAACAATCTCTACAAGGACCGCCTGCGAGAGATGGAACTGAACGCTCGCAAACAACTCATCCGACTCAGAAAACACGAGGCGGACGAAGCGGAGGTGAAAGCGTTCTTCCAAAAACAACTCGAACGATGGGAAGAAGTGAAAGTGCGCTTCGAGGAAGTGGAGAACCAAATGAAGACCAAAGCACTGCCCTTGGAGGAATGCGAACTGGCGGTGCAGTGCAATCCGCGCAGAATCAAGAGCACCGGCGCTCAAATTGACAAACGCTCCATCAAGAGCCGCCCCTGCTTCCTCTGCGAAGAGAACCGACCCGCCGAACAGTTCAACCTGCCTGCCTACGGAACGTTGCGCATTCTCGTGAACCCCTATCCCATTCTCCCGCACCATCTGACGATTCCCACTCGTTCTCACCAGCCGCAGGCCTACAGTCTCTTCGCTGAAAAGACACCGCTCTTGGCGAAACAGATGCCGTCGCTCCTCTTCTTCTACAACGGCGCTCGCTGCGGAGCCTCGGCTCCCGACCACGCTCATCTGCAAGCCGGGGCAAGAGGGTTTGTGCCCATTGAAAGGGATTGGAAACAATATGAGAACCAACTCGAACAAATCTATCCTTTCTCCCCGCAGGAAAAGAACGAGATGGCGGAGAACGGCTGCTCGCCCATGACCGACGGCATCTTCCGTCTGCAAGGCTATGCCTGCCCCGCCTTTGTGGTCAAGGGCAGCGTGAAAGCAAACATCATGCTGACGCTGAAGGTCATTGAGGCATTGGAGCGCGGCGACCGAGACGAACCGGACTTCAACCTGCTCTGCTGGAGCAACGAGGAGGAGAACGCCAACGCCGACTCCGTCACCACCGTCATCTTCCCCCGCCGAGCCCACCGCCCGGCATGCTACACGGCTGAGGGCAAACAGCATCTGCTCATCAGTCCGGGCGCACTCGACATGGGCGGACTGCTCGTTGCACCGCGCTTGGAGGACTTCGAGAAACTCACGCCCGCCAAGGCGCAATCCATCCTCCGCGAAGTCGCCATCACGCCCGGCGATGCCGGAAAAATTGCCAAACGTCTGCACTCTGCTCCCAACAGCGGGAACTCCGCAGAACGTGCTGTCAAACTGCCGGAAGCTGACTCCGAAGTGTCGGTCGGCATCATGTCGGCGGAGACTCTGGAATTCAGTCTCAACGGGCTCTACTCCGCCAAAGGACAAAAGGTTTCGGGCATGCAGAAAGTCAGCGTCAAGGAGGGAGGAGTGGAATGGAACGGCAACCTCTACTCCGAACTCTGCTTCACGCCCTCTGCCTGCACGGACTTCTTCACACTGAACGAAGTGCCCATCGGCATTGGTTTCCACTGGCAGCGCAACTGCCAACAGTCTTTCCACGGCGCGCTGAAACTCATCATTGAAGACGGAAGACTCTTGGCGGTCAACATCATCGCCATCGAGGACTATCTCGTCAGCGTGATTTCCTCGGAGATGAAAGCAACCTCCTCTCCGCAACTGCTGAGGGCACACGCCGTGATTTCCCGCAGTTGGGTCTATAACCAAATCATCCGCCGCCACAACGCGCCGCGCCACACGAACTCTTTCAGTTTCGTGCGTCATCAGGACTCCATTGTGAAATGGTATAACGGCAATGACCACGTGCTCTTCGACGTTTGCGCCGACGACCACTGCCAGCGCTATCAGGGCATCGGACAAGCCGTCATCCCGCAAGTGGCAGAGGCGGTGCAAGCCACACGAGGACAGATTCTGACCTTCGAGGGAGAACTCTGCGACACGCGTTTCTCGAAGTGCTGCGGCGGAGTGAGCGAAAGCTACGACACCTGCTGGGAAGAACAAACCTTCCCCTATCTCTCCCCCGTGAGGGACGACCACGAACACACTGCCCTGCCCGACCTGACCAACGAAGAGGAGGCAGAGAAATGGATTCGCTCCGCACCGCCCTCCTTCTGTCACACCACGGACAAAGAACTTCTCGAAGAGGTCTTGAATGACTACGACTGCGAAACGACCGACTTCTATCGTTGGACGGTTAGTTTCACGCCCGAAGAAGCCCACGCTTGGATTCTTGAGAAATCCGGCGAGGAACTGGGAACCATCACTGACCTGATTCCCGTGAAGCGAGGGGCGGGCGGCAGACTCTCCCTGCTGAAGATTGTGGGCAGCGAACGCACCCTCACCGTGGGAAAAGAATTGGAAATACGCCGTCTGCTGAGCCCGACTCACCTCTACAGTTCCGCCTTTGTCGTGGACAAGGAATTCGAGAACGGCGAACTGAAACGCTTCAAACTCACCGGAGCGGGTTGGGGTCACGGCGTCGGACTCTGCCAAATCGGTGCTGCCGTCATGGCGAAGCAGGGATATGACTACGCTCAAATCCTTGCTCACTACTATCCCGGCAGCCAACTCACCACACTCGAAGAACAAAACTAAAGAAAATTAGACGCTCATGAAACCTCTTTCGTCATACAGTCGCCGACAGAAAACTTGGCTCGGCATCGTCTTCGCCCTGCTGTTGCTTCTGACCGCCACCGCCTACGCGCTCTTCTCTTCCTTCACCTCTTCGGATGCTTCGGCGAGTGTCTATGTCCGTGAAGGCGACACTGCCGTTTCCGTCATGGAACAACTTGAGCCGCTGGCAGGGAACTCGCTGAAAATGCAGGGCGTCAAGTTGCTGTCTCTCGTTGCCGGCTACGCTTCTCACGTTCACGCCGGCAAGTTCCAAGTCGGCAACGGCGCTTCGGCTTTCACCATCGTGAGGAATCTCCGAGGAAATCGCCAAGAAACGGTGAAACTGGTGATTGTGCCTTGCATCCGAAAGGTGGAAGACCTTGCGGGACGCTTCTCCGCCTCGCTCGCAGCGGACTCGCTCCAACTGCTGGCGACGTTCACCGACACGACACTGTTGAAAAAGTATGGCATGACTCCGCAGACTGCCATCGCGCTTTTCATTCCCAACACCTACGAATGCTATTGGAACATCTCGCCCGAAGCGCTCTTGGAGAAGATGGGAAAAGCCCATCAGAACTTCTGGACGCAGCAACGTCAGGCGGATGCGGAAGCACAGGGCTTGACGCCCAACGAGGTGGTGACGCTCGCCTCCATCGTCGAACAGGAAACTGCCTACGAACCGGAGCGCAACGCCGTGGCGGGAATGTATCTCAACCGCCTGCGCCAAGGCATGAAACTGCAGGCTGACCCGACGGTGAAATATGCGCTGAACGACTTCTCGCTCAAACGCATCATGCACCATCACCTGACTGCCGACAGCCCCTACAACACCTACCGCGTCGAGGGACTCCCGCCCGGACCGATTTGCATTCCCTCCGTCTCTTCGGTGGAGGCGGTGCTCCATCCCGCTCAGCACTCCTATATATATATGTGTGCCAGCCCGGACTTTTCGGGAAAGCATTGCTTCGCCACGACCTACGCTGAACACTTGGACAATGCCCGAAAATATGCAGAGGCTTTGGACCAACGTAACATCAAATAAGAAGCCTCTGCGCATAAATCACAGAACAAACAAACTCTCATGAAACAGAAAATTGATTTGACTTCCTCCCACGGCACGTTCAAGAGCATTTGGATGGCGTGGAAGACGTTTTCGCTGAACTTTTCCGGCTATCTGCGTGCCATTCTCCCTGCCCTGCTGCTGTTCTCGCTCTCTTTGAGCGGACTCATTGAAGCACTGACGGACTACGTTTCCAACAGCGTGCAACCCTATCTTCTTCTCAGCACCTCTTCGACGGAGGAGTTCCCGTGGCATTTGCTATTACTTCCCTCCGACCACAGTCTCATCGTGGGAGCGGTCAGTCTCGTTCTCCTCATCTTCTCAGCCGCATGGTTGCAGTCGGAACTCTGCGAAGCCATTCGGCTGACGGCAAAGAAAGGCTTCTTTCCGCGCATTCCGCAGAGAGTCATCTGGAAAGTGAGTCTGAAACGAAGTTGGATTCATCTTCCCTACTCTTTCCTCCGTCTCCTGCTTTGGCTGGCATTTATGGCTGCTGCCGGTTGGTTGCTTTTCAAGAATCAAAGTGTGTATCTGCTGCCGCTCGTGGTCCTCTTCCTCCTCCTGCTTGTCGTCATCCGTACGGCACAGGTGGTTCGGGGCGTGCAGCAAATTTCTTTCTTGAAAAGTTTTGGACGGAGTTTCCGCAGTCCCGCCAACGCTTCTTCTCTCATCTTTTTCATCTGGTTCCTGCTGCTTCTTCCCGCAACAGCCATTGTGTTCATCCCCGTCGTCACCTATTTTGGCGGCAGCTTGGCAGAGATTCAGAGCGCCATGATTTTTGACGTGGTGCCGGTTCACGGTTTCACGCCTTGGGCATATTTCCTCTTCAACGCCGCAGGCATCGCCGTCCTCACCCTCCTCGTCTCCCTCCACGTCTGGTCCCTCGCCTTCCGCATCGGAACTGACAAAGAGTGAGTCAGACTTTGCAGGCTCGCATTTGAGAAAATACGGGCAAAAGCGGGAGGAAGTTGCGAAAAAAGCAGCGGAATGTTTGGTGTTTCGGGAAAAGATTGTACTTTTGCACCGCGTTTGGCAACAAACGCCTTGTCTTCCGACAAAACGCCCTTGCGGAAATAGCTCAGTTGGTAGAGCACAACCTTGCCAAGGTTGGGGTCGCGAGTTCGAGTCTCGTTTTCCGCTCTTTGCCCAGGTGGCGGAATGGTAGACGCGCTAGTTTCAGGTACTAGTGTCAGCAATGACGTGCAGGTTCGAGTCCTGTTCTGGGCACACAAAAAGGAGAAACTCTCCTTTTTTGTTTTACCAAAACGGAGAGGTGGCGGAATTGGTAGACGCGCTACTTTGAGGGGGTAGTGTCAATTGCGACGTGGGAGTTCGAGTCTCCTCCTCTTCACTTCAAAAGGGCTGAAAAGTCCACCAATCACAGACCGGAGCATTAGAAATTCACCTCCTCAATGCTCCGGTCCTTTGTTTCAAGTTTTCGGAGCACGACAAAAAGCCTAATGACTCTCTTTACATTCTATCTGCTCCCCAGTAAATGAATAAAGAATGAACATTTACGTACGATATTTCGACATTGACGCGCTCGTCAAAGACGCTGACGAGCTGATTCAGTTTCTTTCTTCCATTCCGGACATACCTCTCAACGATGCACTCGTGCAGGACATTCGCGACTATGTCAGCAGCGACATGCCCTATCCGAAACGCTACAAAATCCGCCCGCGCATCTATTTCATCCTCATCAAAACGGCGGCGGAAACCATGGAGGAATTCAAGACCAACAAGAAAAGCACCATCATTCCCGCAGGCGAGAGAAGCAATTCCGACACGCCCGCCGGAAGAAAAGAAATCAAACTTGCGCTCCTCGCCGAACAGAAAGAGGGTTGGTATCTCTGCAGAATGACCTTCAAAAGAGTCATTCCCATCATGCAGACCGGTAAGTTCCGCTACACCGACACGGAGTTCATCGCCTACGTCAAGGGACAAAGCGGCATGGACTGCTATCAGCGCATCATCTCTCACCTCAAGTCACGCCAAGAAATTGACCTGAGAAGCCAGTTTCCCTCAGCCAAAGGAAGCAACTTCTTCTTCGAGTTCCAAGGTGCGGAACTTCCCGTCCAAGTGCAATGAATCTTGCGCCAACGCTTCTTTGAAAAAAACAACACCCTTGCTTTGAGAGGCGTTCCCGTCAGAAAAAACACGTCTCCCCTTGTCGGAATCACAAAATGTTGTAACTTTGCACGGCAAAAAGGTTCCGTAGCTCAGTTGGATTAGAGCAACGCCCTTCTAAGGCGTGGGTCTTGGGTTCGAACCCCAACGGAATCACCTTTTTCACATAAAAGGCTGTGTCAGAACGAAAAGTTTGACGCAGCTTTTTTGTTTTCCTTTCACGGAGAACACCTTTCCTCATTCAAAAACTCTTCATCCGAAAACCTCATTTTTCTCTCCACCATGACTCCCGAAGAAATACAAAAAAACAAAGAAACTTTCATTGACTATTGTCACAAATACATTCAGCGCGACGGTTTGGAAAAACTGCTTGACTATCTTGAAAAGTCGGATTTCTTCACTGCGCCGAGTTCAGCGTCTTATCACCTGAACGAAGAGGGCGGACTCTGTCGCCACTCCCTCAACGTTTTTGAAACTGCCATGGCACTCAACGAAAGTGTCGTCGAACCCGCCATCAAAGGCGGCGTCTCTCCCTTCACCGAACCGTTGAAAACGGAAAGCATCGCCATCGCCGCCCTCTTCCACGACCTCTGCAAAACCAGCATGTATCGCCGCACGGAGAAATATAAAAAAGATGAGCACGGCCGCTGGGTGACCTACCCCGGCTATGAAATTGACGAGAAGCTGCCCTTCGGTCACGGCGAGAAATCTTGTCTCATCATTTGCTGGATGATGAAACTCTCCGAGGAAGAACTCCTCGCCATCCGTTGGCACATGGGAATGTTTGACATGGCTGAAAACGGCAGCGCACAACGCTACTCCTTCCGCTCCGCCATGGAACGCTCGCCCCTCGTCGCCCTCCTCCAAACTGCCGACATGCTCACGGCAAACGTGCTGGAGAAAACCACGAAGCATTGAACGTGGGCATAAGGGGTGTCTAAAAATTAGGTTGAGTTGATTTTTGAATTCTTAGAGATGAACTTTTGCAAGTTGAGGAAGGAGCATAGCGGGCTATGTGACTGACGAGAGTTTCAAAAGGTCGCTCTAAGAAGCAGAAAGCAACCAAAATGTAAGCACTTTCTTTTGAGCACTCCTTATTCCTTAATTTTTAGAACACCCCTTAAATCAAACCGAGACTTTGCGAACTTCCCCCAACACAAAAAATCAGGAACGAAGAAACACCCGCGGGTGTTTTTCGTTCCTGATTTTTTGTGCTTTGTTCTTTGTGACAAAAGGACAGAGTCTCGGCGACCTTTTCAATCTTCGTCCTCGACTTCAACCATTTTATATTTCTTCTGCTTCTTCGCGCCCGTGGCAATGGCAGACTGATGGAAAATCTCGTCCACGCGGTCGATGGTGAAGCGGCGGAATTTTCCGGCAATGCGGGTGAGTTTCTTTCCGTCCTTGCTCAGTGCCTCTTCGTCCGTAATCCATTTTTCTGCACGGCGGTCTTCTTCAAATTCTCCGGCAGTGGTCTCGGGATCATAACGATAGTGGAGACGGCGGATTTGAACCGTGTAGGCTTCATCTTTCACCGTATAGACAATCTGATAGTAGAAGCGGACGCGGTGGGTCACCCAGTTCGTGCGTTTGAAATAGAGATATTCTTCGATGCTGGCAGCGAGGATTCCTTCGGCAGCATCGGACTCCGTGATTCTCGCCTGCGGCAACTGTTCGGGACCTTCGACGAGTTCTTTCTTTGTGAAATCAAACAGGGCTTGATGAATCTCTGCCTTTGACTTACCTTTCACGGTGAAAGTCTTCTCAAACTGAACGTAACCGTCCACAACGGGAACAGCACCGGCAAGATAGCGCGACAGGTCGTCTTTGCCCTGTGCGCTAAGGGTTTGAACACTTGCCAACAGACAGAAAGTCAGCAAAAAGAGGATTTTTTTCATAGCTATTAAATGTGTAGGTTCTGTTGTTCCTATGATTGATGATTCTTTGTTTTTGGGGGATGGGACACATCAGTTTATGACTCCGATAATCTCATTGACGTCTTTGACGCCGTGACGGTCAAGCCAGTCGTTCATGCCTTCTATCACCTTGATGGTGACTGCCGGATCGATGAAATTTGCCGTACCAATTTCGACCGCCGTGGCTCCAACCATGAGAAATTCCAAAGCATCCTCGGCGTTCATGATACCTCCGAGACCAACCACGGGAATCTTGACGGCACGTGCCACCTGACTGACCATTCGCAGTGCCACGGGTTTCACGCAGGGTCCGCTGAGTCCGCCGGTGCCTATGCTGAGACGTGAGCGGCGACGCTCGATGTCCACACTCATTCCCATCAGTGTGTTGATGAGAGAAACGCTGTCGGCGCCTTCCGCTTCGACGGCGCAGGCGATGGAGGCGATGTCGGTGACGTTTGGCGAGAGTTTGACAATCAGCGTTTTGGAATATGCTTTGCGGACTGCCTTCACGACCGACGCTGCGCCCTCACAGGTCACACCGAACGCCATGCCGCCCGACTTGACGTTCGGACAGGAGATGTTGAGTTCAATGGCGGGGATGCGTTCCAGCTCGTTGATTCTCGCGGCACAGGCTGCGTAGTCCTCAATCGTGCTGCCCGAAACGTTCACAATGACGTGAGAGTCGAAGCCCGTCAGTTGCGGATAGATTTCCGTGCAGAAATGTTCCACGCCCTTGTTTTGCAGTCCCACGCAGTTCAACATTCCCGATGCGGTCTCCGCCATGCGCGGATAGTCATTTCCTTCCCGCGGATGCAACGTAGTTCCTTTCACGATGAAACCGCCGAGTGCGTTCAAATCAATGAAGTCTGCGAATTCGAGCCCGTAACCAAATGTGCCGGAAGCAGTCATTACGGGATTCTTCAAGGCAAGATTGCCCAATTTTACGTTTAATTTTGCCATGACAAGTCTTTTGTTTGGAACACGGGACCTTCCTTGCAGACACAGACATTGTGACCATCGGAAGTTTTTTCAACGCAACAGAGGCAGGCACCCAAACCACACGCCATCAGATTTTCCAGAGAGGCTTCCACGTGGTCTATGCCCAGTTCGCCGCTCAGGCGAGCCATCGCCACCATCATGGGTTTCGGACCGCACATCGCGACGGCGTCGAACTTTTCGTTTTGAAGAACGGAATGTTGCGTGACGAAACCGCGCTCGCCGAGCGAACCGTCTTCCGTCGTGATGCACACCCGTCCCCACTTTTCAAACTCGGGGAGTTGCATGAGGTCACGTCCGGAGCGACCGCCCAAAAGGAAGGTGACACGCTTGCCCGACTCGTGAAGACACTTGCCGTAGTGGAGCAGCGGAGCCGTACCCACGCCGCCACCAACGAGCAACACGTTCTCGCCCACTTGCTCCGGCGCAGCAAAACCGTTACCCAAAGGATAAACGCAGTTCAAGAGGCTGCCCTCTTCCAGTCGTCCCAGCGCACGAGTCCCCTCTCCCACTTCATGGATGAGGAGCCAGAGGCGATTGTTTTCCACATAGTTCACAGAAATCGGGCGACGCAGAAACGTGTGGTCGGCATTCGGCACGAGAATCTCCACGAACTGTCCCGGCAGAATTTCGGGCAGCGAATCTTGCAGCGGACTGAGTTTCAGCAGGACGTAACCCGCAGCGGGCGTTTCCTTGGCAACGACTCGCAAGTCCTGAACAAATTTTTTCATATCACTTATTTCAGAAAAAAAGGCAGACACCAGGGTTTGCCGTTTCAGACACTGCAAATATAGGTCGTTAAATCGGATTATCCGACAAAACGCTTTTAAAACTTCGGTCGGCGCGGGCGAACAACGCGGTTTGGGAAGATTCTAACAGAAGGCGAAGAGGTGAAGACGGTAATATAGGAGGTGCAGTGTCCTCACTGCACACGGTTGCCATTTCATTACCGACGGTCGCCACGTGCAGGGCGGACGCGATGACGGCAGTATAGGAGGTGCAGTGTCCCACTGCACACAGCCACCGTTACGTTGCCGACCGTAGCCACGTGCAGGGCGGACGCGATGACGGCAGTATAGGAGGTGCAGTGTCCCACTG
>JBJEAG010000024.1:0-4386 GCA_051868855.1 Alloprevotella sp.
TTTGACTCTTTGTCTCTTTGACTCTTTGTCTCTTTGTCTCTTTGTCTCTTTGACTTTTTGTCTCTTTGACTCTTTGTCTCTTTGTCTCTTTTAGACCCATATCCTCATGCTTTCAGAACAAGAAAAGAAAGAAATCACGGCACTTGTGCACCGCGAGGTGGTGCCTGCCGTTGGCTGCACAGAGCCCGTGTGTGTCGCACTGGCTGTCAGCCGTGCCCGAGAACTCTTGGGCTGCGAGCCCGAACGCATTGACGTGCGTCTCAGTGCCAATATCCTCAAAAACGCCATGGGCGTCGGTATCCCCGGCACGGGCATGACGGGACTTCCCATCGCCATCGCCCTCGGTGCTCTCATCGGTAAGTCCGAGCGCGAACTCGAGGTGCTGGCAGACTGCACTGCCGCTGACGTCGAGGCAGGTAAGAAACTGGTGGAGGCACAGCGCATCCATATTTCCCTGAAAGAAAACGCGCCCGACAAGCTCTATGTCGAAGCCGAGTGCATCGCGGGAGAACAGAGCGGCATCGCCATCCTCGCACATCAGCACACACATTATATATATATGGAGCAGTGCGGAGAGGTGGTGCTCGACCGCCGCGACGAACTCACCGCCGACGCCACCGCCACCGATGAGCCCTCCGACGAGACGCTTTCGCTGAACCTGAAGAAGGTGTGGGACTATGCCATGACCATGCCCCTCGAAGAGATTAGTTTCATCCTCGAAGCCGGGCGCATGAACGAGGAAGCCTCCCGCCGTGCACTGAGCGGGAACTACGGCCACACACTCGGTAAGGTGCTCACCCGACCCCTCGGCCGCGGCATCATGGGCGACAACATCTTCTCCCACATTCTCTCCTCCACCTCCTGTGCCTGCGACGCCAGAATGGCAGGGGCGATGATTCCCGTGATGAGCAACAGCGGCTCCGGCAACCAAGGCATCTGTGCGACGAACCCCGTCTGCGTTTTTGCCCGCGAGAACCATAACACACAGGAGGAACTGACACGCGCTTTGATGCTCTCCCATCTGACCGCCATCTATATCAAGCAACACCTCGGTGCGCTCTCCGCCCTCTGCGGCTGCGTGGTCGCCTCCACGGGTTCCAGTTGCGGTATCACCTATCTGATGGGTGGCGACTATCGGCAGGTGACCTACGCCGTGAAGAACATGATTGCCAACCTCACGGGCATGATTTGCGACGGTGCGAAGCCCAGTTGTGCGCTGAAACTCACCTCCGGCGTCAGTACGGCAGTGCTCTCCGCCATGCTCGCCATGCAGGGCAACTGCGTGAGCAGTGTGGAAGGCATCATCGATGAAGACGTGGACCGCAGCATCCGCAACCTCGTCAGTATCGGCGCCGATGCGATGAACGAGACCGACCGGTGTGTCTTGGATATTATGACGCACAAGGGGTAGCAAGGTGCGTGATAATGGCCAATCTGCTGCGTTGCTTTCGGCTTCGGGCTTGGTCATGTACTTCAGTACACTCCCTGCGCCCTCATCCTCAGCGCCTTGCATCTCAGCCATTCTGACGCACCTTCGAGAGCGTAGATGAGCGTGATAATGGCCAATCTGCTGAAATGCCCTTCGGGCGGTCAAAAAGTCAAAGAGTCAAAAAGTCAAAGAGTCAAAGAGTCAAAGAGACAAAGAGTCAAAAAGTCAAAGAGACAAAGAGACAAAGAGACAAAGAGTCAAAAGGGTCAAAAGGGTCAAAAAGGTCAAAGAGGTCAAAGAGACAAAGAGTCAAAAAGAAGCCTACCCCAACCCCTCCCTAAAGGGAAGGGCTTAGTTCCCTCCATTAATGTTCATCAATGGTCTCGTTAATGTTTCATTAAAAAAGAAATTAATGAAGGATTAATGAATCAATTAATGAGCATTAATGGAGAGTGTAAGGAGCGAAAGGGGGCAAAGGGTCGATGAGCGTTTTAAACGAACCTCAAACCATTAAAACCACTCAAACCACTCAAACCACTCAAACCACTCAAACCACTCAAACCTCTCAAACCTCTCAAACCATTAAAACCTCTCAAACCTCTCAAACCTGCACTAACCTTTGCCCTCAAGTCCAAATCTAACCCCCGTTCCCGTCGCGTAAGCGGCGGGCAAGCCAATGTTAATTCCCTCCCTCTTAAATTTCTCTTATGAAACACATTATCACTTCTTTCGCATTCCTGCTTACCTGCACGCTCAGTGCACAAACCTTAGACAAGGCTCAAGACGGGCGCATCGGTCCCCGTCTGACTCGTGTGCTCAAAACCTCAGCCGAGGCAAAGTCCTCGCTCAGCAAGTCCGTCGCCGTCACCGCAGACTCCGTGGAGATGATTCTCCAAACCGATGATGCGGCACGACTCGCGGCACAAATCCAAGAACTCGGCGGCAATGCCTGCGTCATCGACGAACGCACCGTGGTCGCCAACGTGCAGTGGAAAACCGTTGGTGAGGTTGTCGAACTGCCCGAAGTGCGCCACGCTGAGGCGGGACGACGCATGAAACTCAAAAACGACAAGGCACGTGCCGATGTGGGAGCCGATAAGGTGCACGCCGGCACTGACCTCGAAAGTGGCTTCACCGGAAAAGGTGTGGTGGTCGGTGTCATCGACTGCGGCTTTGAATATGCCCACCCCGCCTTCTCCTCCCGTGTGAAAGGCTATGTCACCTCCACTGCCACCGCCGTCAGTGCGACAAAGCCTTACGGTACTTCCGACTACAAAAACGAGACCCACGCCACCCACGTCACCGGCATCGCCGTCGGCGAGCAGGTGGGAGATTCCCCCTACAAAGGCATGGCACCCGGAGCCGATGTCATCCTCGCTCCCTCTGACCTCTCCGATGCTGCCATCCTGCGACAAGCAAAAGCCATCAAAACATACGCCGAAGCAATGGGACAGCCCTGGGTCATCAACATGAGTTTTGGCACGGCACTCGGTGCCCACGATGGAACCTCTTCCTTTGACCGCGCCATGGATGCCATGGTGACTGACGGTGGTTTCATGGTGGCTGCCGCCGGCAATGAGGCAGACTATGTCGCCCACGCCCAACACGTCTTCACCGCGAACGGCGAAAAGGTATATATTGCCTATAACCCCGGTTCCGACAAACAGCAAGCTACTGAGGTGTGGAACGCCAAGACCGACGGTTCCTCCACCTTGAGCATCCGCCCCGCCATTTGGTATTCCGGCAAAATCTATGTCGCCACCGATGCTCAGATTGCCACCATGGGAAGCAAAGGTAAGTTCGACTTCTATGACCAAGTGCAGTCTTACAACAACCGTCAGTTGCTCTACTACGAATCCTACTTCCCCTACGTCTTCTCCGCCATGAGCGCCTCTCTGCCTTCCGGCGCCACCTCGTCCAATGTGACCTATCTGCTCGAAGTGTCGGGAAACGCCGGCGATGCCTTCCACGCCTGGATTGACACGGACTACTACTACACCGAGTTCCGCAGTTCCTCTATCAGCGGTTTTACCGGCAAGCAGATAAAAGGAGACAATAAGTATCTCGTCTGCGAAGGCGGTGCCTGCATCGACCGCGCTGTTGCTGTGGCTGCTTATAACACTCGAAACACGTGGACTGACCTCAGCGGTTATACAGAAAGAGGATATGCGAGTTCCTTCCCCCTCAACGATATAAGTTATTTCTCCAACTACGGTCCCTATCTCGGTTCTGAACCCAAGCCCGCAGTGGCAGCTCCCGGTAGTTTCCTCATCTCCTCCGTTTCCAAACTTGCGAATGGTTTCGATCCCACTGGTATGGCGGGTGTGGTCAATACCTCCAACGGCTCGTTCTACTATGATGCTGAACTCGGCACCTCCATGTCCTGCCCTGTGGTGACGGGTGTCGTTGCCCTCTGGCTGGAGGCTTATCCCGAGATGACTTACGAGCAACTCATGGACATCATCCGCACCACCTCGCGCCGTGACACCTACACGGGAGAGGGCGATGCCACAGGCTGGGACAACCGCTGGGGCTATGGCAAGGTGGATGCCTACGTGGGACTGAAGAAAGCTCTCGAACTGAAACGTCAGAGCGGTATTTCACAGGCTGTGGCTCCCTCCGGTGCCTTCACCTTCAGTAAGGAAGGAAACGCTTGGCGCATCCTCTTCCACGACGATGAGGCACACGCCACCGTGCGTCTCCTCTCCGCGGACGGAAAGGTGGTGAAACAGACCTCCCTCTCCGACCTGCACAGCGGCGCGGACTGCGAAGTCAGCGTGGCAGGCGTACCCGCCGGCGTCTATTTCCTCCACGTCAGTGCTGACAGCGGCACGATGACGCAGAAGGTGATGGTGAAATAAGGTCGCTTCGCTCCGGTCAAAGAGACAAAGAGTCAAAGAGACAAAGAGAAGCCTACCCCAACCCCTCCCTAAAGGGAAGGGCTTAGTTCCCTCCAT
>JBJEAG010000025.1:0-4362 GCA_051868855.1 Alloprevotella sp.
GCCCGAAAGTTATAGTACCGCCTATAAGACTACGCCCGACGTCGAAGACCTCAACCAAGACTATACGCTCAACGAGTACGAAAAGTATTATCAGTATCACGTCCGCATCGCCGAAGAGGACATGCAGGTCGGAAGAAACTACATCGTGGATAAACGCGTTGCCAACGTGAAGACCCGCGACAACAACCGAAGAGACTACACGTGGTATCTTTTCCGCATTCCCGTCGATCAATACGAAAAGAAAGTCGGCGGCATCAGTGATTTCTCCTCCATTCGTTTCATGCGCGTCTTCATGACCGGCTTCGAGAAACCCGTAGTGCTCCGTCTCGCCACCATGAACCTTGTTCGTGGCGAATGGCGCGCCTACGAGCAGGCACTTTATCAAGGAAGCGCACCCGAGACGAGCGGAACACTCGCCGTCAGTGCCGTAAGTTTTGAAGAGAACAACGACAAAGAGCCCGTGAACTATATCCTCCCGCCCGGCATCAGCCGTGTGCAGGACCCCGGACAAACGCAAATCCTCCAAAACGACGAGCAGTCTCTCGCGCTCACCGTCAAAGACCTCGCGCCCGGTGACGCCCGTGCCGTCTATAAAAACACTACGCTCGACCTTCGTCGCTACAAGCACATCCAACTCTTCACCCACGCCAACACCGTTCCCGGCGCTGACGAAGTGCAGGACGGTCAGATGTCCGTCTTCGTGCGCTTCGGCTCGGACTATAAGAGCAATTTCTACGAATACGAAATCCCGCTGAAAATTACTCCGGCAGGAAAATACGCAGACAACAACACCAACGCCCTCATCGTTTGGCCCGAGAGCAATATGCTTGACATAGACCTCTCCGTCCTTACCGACGTCAAGCGCAACCGCAACAAGCAGAAGTCGCTCGGTCTGGCTTCCTATTCCCAAGCCTACTCAGAGTTCGACCCCTCCAAACCAGCCAACAAAGTGACGGTGATGGGCAACCCGACGCTCGGGGAGGTGCGCACCATGATGATTGGCGTCCGCAACAACTCCCGTCGCGTTCAGCACGTCGAAGTCTGGGCAAACGAACTGCGCTTGCAGCAGTTCAGCAACAAAGGCGGCTGGGCTGCGCAGTCCCAACTCAACCTCCAACTCAGCGATGTCGCTACCGTGAATCTCACCGGACACATCGAGACGGAAGGATTCGGCGGACTGGAAGAAACCGTCAGCCAACGCCGTGACGACAATCTCTACGAATATTCCATCACCACAAACGTGCAGGCAGGACGCTTCCTTCCCGAGAAAGTCAAACTCAACGCACCTATTTACTATTCCTACTCCAAGCAGCGCACGTCGCCCCGATATAATCCCCTCGACAGTGACATGGAACTCGACGAGGCGTTCGACGCGCTGACCACTCAGCACGAAAAAGACTCGCTCAAGAACATTGCCGAGAAAGTTGTCATCAACAAAAACTTCAGCATGTCCGGCGTCAGGTTCAACATAGCCACCAAGAACCACCCGATGCCCTACGACCCCGCAAACTTCACCTTCGGCTATGCCTATTCTTCCCGCAACACGACCGGAGAAACCACCGCGTGGGAAAAGAGTCAGAACTGGAAGTGGTCGCTCAACTACAGTTGGTCGCCCAACTACAAAGCCCTCGAGCCGTGGAAGAAGTCCAAGAAAAAATCCAAGTGGTTCAAGATTCTCAAAGACCAATCCTTCAACTATCTTCCACAGTCCGTCGGCTTCAACTCCGACATCACTCGTTCCTACTATGAACTCCAGGAGCGCGACATGGAGAACCTTGAAAACAACTCCTTGCCGCTGACGTGGTCCAGTGACTTCCTTTGGAACCGCACCTTCCAGTTGCGTTGGGATTTGACGAAGAACCTTCACGCTTCCTTTAACTCCGGCACGAACGCTGAAATCGAACAGCCCTACACCGCGGTTAATAAAGACCTCTATCCCGACCGCTACTCCGCTTGGAAGGACTCCGTCTGGAACTCCATCAAAGAAATGGGACGCCCCTTGACCTACCAGCAAACTTTCGACGCTTCCTGGAAACTGCCCATCAATAAACTTCCCATCTTTGACTGGGTGACTGCCGACGCATCTTATAACGGAACCTACAACTGGGCACGCGGAACGGAACTGCAGGACGGCAGTACGCTCGGCAACACCATTAATAACTCCCGCAGCATCACCGGAAACGGACGCCTCAACCTTGAGACGCTCTATAATCACGTGCCTTTCCTCAAAAAAGTAAACAAGAAATATTCGCAGACACCGAAAGACAACAGCAAAGACAAAAAAGACGAGAAGAAGAATTTCCAAAAAGAAATCACACTTCTCGCCGACACCACGCAAGTCGTTCCCCACAACCAGCGCTCGAAGAAAATCAAAGTCACCGCCCTTCGCACCGACGGAAGCCGCTATCCCATACGCTACAAAGTGCTTGACGCCAACCGCATCCTCGTGCTCACCCAAGACACTGCCAAAATCAAACTTTCCGTCAGTCCGAGAAAACGCAAAGAAGACCAAGGTTGGTATAAGTTCCTGCAAATGGGTACTCGCTTCCTCATGATGGTGAGAAACGTCAGCGTGAACTATACGAACAAGTTCAGCATGAACATTCCCGGCTTCCTTCCCAACGTTGGCGACTACTTCGGTCAGCGCAGCGGCGGTGGTTTGGCGCCCGGCCTCGACTTTGCTTTCGGCTTCACCGATGAAGGCTATATTCGCAAAGCTGCGGAAAGAGGCTGGTTGCTCATGGCGGACAGCGTCACCACGCCTGCCACAACGAACCTCACCGAGACAGTTCAGTTGCGCGCCACGCTCGAACCCTTCCGCGATGTCAAGATTGACCTCACCGCCAGTCGCAACACGTCGAAGAACCGCAGCATTCAGTATATGTTCGACGGCATGCCCGCCACCGAGACCGGTTCTTTCTCCATGACCACCATCTCTATCGGCTCTGCTTTTGAAAAGACCGGAAATCCCGACAAAGGCTACACCAGCAAAGCCTTCAACAAGTTCCTTGGTTTGCTTGAAACTTATCGTCAGCGCGTGGAGAACAAATTTGCCGACGCTGTCTATCCCGAGGGAACCGCCCTCGCCGGGCAGCCGTTCAATCCTGCCAACGGAACCGTCAGTCCTTACTCCTCCGAAGTCATGATTCCCGCCTTCCTTGACGCTTATACCATGGGCGGCGGCGGACTCGACATCTTCCCCTCTTTGCTCAAAATGCTTCCCAACTGGAACATTTCTTACGGCGGCTTGGCTAAACTGCCCCGCATGAAGAAAGTCTTCAAGAGTTTCAACCTCACGCACGGCTACAAGAGCGTCTATTCCGTCGGTTCCTATAACACCTATACTACTTATATGGAATATATGGGTGGCTTCGGCTTCATCAACGACGTCGCCTCCGGAATGCCCGTGCCGAGTTCAATGTATGACGTTTCGACCGTCAGCATCAACGAGAGTTTCTCTCCGCTTGTCGGCATTGACATGACCTTCCTCAACAACATCACTGCCAAAGTCGAGATGCGCAAGACCCGCGTGCTGGCTCTCAGCATGACTTCTCAGCAGTTGAGCGAAACCAAATCCAATGACTTCGTCGTCGGACTGGGCTACAAAATCACAAACCTCAACCTCTTCGCGCCGAAGCGTGCCGTGCGCACCAAGGGAAAGAAGGGAAAGCAGGAGGCAACCACCAATAGCAAAGGTTTCTCCAATGACCTCAACCTGCGCCTTGACTTCACGCTTCGCAACCAAACCGCGCTCAACCGCGACATTCTGACCGGCATCTCGCAAGCCACCAGTGGTAACAAGTCCGTTCAAATCAGTTTCGCTGCGGACTACGCGCTCAGCAAATTCCTCACCCTCACCGCCTACTATGACCGACAAATGAACAAGCCGCTCCTCACCTCCAGTTCCTATCCCGTCACTACGCAGGACTTCGGTGTGAGTCTCAAGTTCATTTTGAACCATTGAGGCACGGAGGTAAAATCAAAATAGGGGAGGCGGAAGCCTCATTTCTGACCCGTTCAAACGATTTTCTTCATGACTTTATATTATATTTGCCCCGACTGCGATGAGAACGCCCCTTCGGTGATTGCTCTTCCCGACACTGCCTTGCTGCTTCGGCGGATGCCGTTCTTCATTCCCGACTTTGCTGAACATTGCATGGCGCAGCCGTGTTGGGCGTTGCGCATCACCCGTTTGGGGCGCAGCATTCACGAACGTTTCGCCGCTCGCTACTATGACGCCGCGCAACTCACGCTCGCCTATCATTTTGAGGCGCACCCGCTTCTCGACCGTTTGCGCGAGGCGGGTCAGCCTTGGGATATGGCGGTTGGTTTCGACGGTGCCGTCGCGCTGGCGGAACCATT
>JBJEAG010000026.1:0-4342 GCA_051868855.1 Alloprevotella sp.
AAAAGGCATGGCAAAGGGGATGGCTAAAGGAATGGCAAAGGGAATAGCAAAAGGACGCGCGGAAGGACGAGCAGAAGGACGCGCAGAAGGAAGAGCAGAAGGAAGAGCAGAAGGAAGAGCAGAAGGAGAATTGTTGGCTCAGAAGAAATTTTTCCGCACCATGTATCGCAAAGGCATGACGGTGGAGCAAATCGCAGAAATGACCTCCACCGACATTGGCGAGGTTGAAAAGGCAATCACAGCTGAGCAGTAAGTTTTTGATATATTACTATACAAACGTCATTCCTAAAAGTTGCCGCTGTTGGCATCTTTTGGGAATGACGTTTACTTTGTGCGGACGAGGGACTCTTCAAACCAAGAACTATTGTTGCTGTCCGGTAAGTGATGGTAAAAATAAGTTGGTACGAGTTTCGCTGCCGCGAAAACGCGAAAGAAACGTTTTCAAGGAATCATCTTCCGAGGTATTTGGTGTCAATGTATTCGCTGAACTTGTCGCGATACATGTCGCCGACGGGCAACACGTCGTCGGTGTCGAGGGTGACGCGGTTGCGATTGATTTCGCGGATGGCTTTGAGATTGATGATGTAGGAGCGATGGATGCGCATGAAGTCCGACGACGGCAGGCGGTCTTCAATTTTCTTCATCGTCAGCAGCGCCATGATGGGTTTCTGTTTTTGCAGCAGGTGGAAGCGGAGATATGACCCCATGGACTCGACGTAGCAGATGTCGGAGATGTGGAGACGAATCACCTTGTAGTCCGTTTTGAGATAAATGATGTCCTCGGACGGTTCGGACTGCTTTGCGGCGGGGAGGGAAGGAATGACGTGGGACACTTCCTCCGTCCACTCTCCGTCCTCTTTTTTGGAGACCTCGACCAGACGTTTCACTTTGCGGGCGGCGTGCATGAACTCGTCCATGCCGAAGGGTTTGAGCAGATAGTCCACGGCATCCACCTTGAAGCCTTCGACGGCGAACTCAGAGTAGGCAGTCGTGAAGACAATCAAGGGCGGAGAGAGAAGGGAACGCACGAAATCAATGCCGTTCAAGTCGGGCATGTTGATGTCGAGGAAGATGACATCCACAGAATTACCTGCCAAGAACTCCTTGGCTTCCACAGCACTTTGACACACACCGCAGAGGGTGAAATAGGGCACTCGTTGCACGTAGCCCGCCAACTGTTGGAGGGCAAGAGGCTCGTCGTCGATGGCTAAGACTTTAATCATGGTTCAGAAGGGTGAAGGATGGGAATGACCAGCCGCACGCTGTAGGTGTCGGCTTCGTCTTGAAGTTCAAGGGTGAAGTTGTTGCCGTAGAGCAGTTCCAGTCTGCGCCGTGCATTGACGATGCCGACACCACTTTCCTCAACGGAGGTTTGCGTGACGGCGTTTTTGCTGTTGCGGCAGCGGAACACGATGTTCTCGCCGTCGGTCACAAGACTGATGAAGATGAAACTGGGCTGCCGCAGACTGATGCCGTGTTTGAAGGCATTTTCGAGGAAGGTCGTGAAGAGCAGAGGCGGCACCTCGGCTTGCGGCGGGTCAGTGGGCATCTCCAACGAAATCTTCACGTCGTCGGAGAAACGAATCTTCATGAGCGCGACATAGTGCGAAATGCTCTCAATCTCTTTCCGCAACGGGATGAAGGGACGCTCCCCGTCGTAGAGCAGATAGCGCATCATCTTCGAGAGAATCACAATCGTCTTCTTTGCCCTCTCGGGGTTGATGTCCACCAACGCATGAATGTTGTTAAGCGTGTTCATGAAGAAGTGGGGATTGATTTGATATTTGAGATAGGCAATCTGATGCTCCAAGTTTTGCTTCTCCAGTTCTTCCAACTTCCGGCGGTCGGCAAGGGAGCGCACGGAGGTCTTGATGCCGAGGTTGAGCGCCAACATGAGCAGCACGACGGCGGTGGGAATGATGTCACGGCTGAGCAGCCCAAAGGGCGGACGATGAAAGGGCGGACGTCCGTCTTTCTTTCCGCGACGGTCCGGTTTGCCGTCGTGTCCGCGGTGATGCGGTTTCTGACCTTCTTGTGCAACGGGAGGTTCGGCACGATGCGTGTTATCGGTTTCCTCAAAAGGCGGCAGAATGTCGCCGGGTGCGAAGTCCTTCACGCGAGCCGGGGGAATGCGGTCGCGGTGGTCTCTTTCGTGGAAAGGCGGCGTGGAGAACTGATAGAGTTCAAAAGGAACGAGAAGCAGAATGATTCCGAGAGCATAAGCCACCCGTTTTTTGTGATAGACAAAGAGCGGAGCGAGGAAAAGATTGTGCAGGAGAAATACGCCCCAATAGACGAGCAGGTCCATCCAACTCATCTTGACGTCTTGCCAAGCTTCGAGGGTGGTGCTGCGCTCATGAATCACTTGGAAGTACATGAGCGCAAGGGGAACACAGAAAATGAAGAACCAAATGGCAAGATAGGCTCTTTCTTCTTTCCAATTCAGATGGGAAAAACGGAGTTTGACGTTCACGGTATATATTAAAGGAGTGCCCTATAAATTATGGAATAAGGAGTGTCGTGAAACAAAAAAAGAAGGCAGACAAACTGCACGAAAAGCAGACACTCTGCGGTTAGGGGCGAACTGACTGCGCGACAAAAATAAGTCTTTCTCCGTTTTTCAGCAAAAAGTTTTTCTCGAACCTCACGTTTTTGGCGTTGAAACCGAACACACGTCATCTTTCTGCCCTTTATCATCTTCCAAACATCCCGCAGTTGAGAACGACATAACGAACGACATAATAGAAAATATTAATGATAAACTTTCGCCGACTTATTTCTATCCATCGTTTTTAATTGTTATTTTTGCCACGGAGTTAATGTATTAACGTCCTTCACGCGACGTTGGACGGCACAACTCCCAAACTTCAAGCATAACATACCATTCATGAGACTCTGGCAAAAGAACACCATACCCACAGAAGAAATTGACCGCTTCACGGTCGGACATGACCGCGAACTGGACGTGATGCTCGCAAAATGGGACGCACTGGGTTCCATGGCACACGTGACCATGCTCCACTCCATCGGGCTCATCGCCGACGACGAACTGCCCTGCCTGCTGGCGGAGCTGAAAAACATCGTCCAAGAAGCAGAAGAGGGTCGCTTCGTCATTGAAGACGGCATTGAGGACGTGCACTCCCAAGTGGAATTGACGCTGACACGCAAACTCGGCGACATGGGAAAGAAAATCCACGCGGGACGCTCCCGTAACGACCAAGTCCTGCTGGATTTGAAACTCTTCGCCCGCGACGGCATCCGCCGCGTGGCTGAAGCGGTGAAGAAACTCTCCGACGAACTCTTGGCGAAGAGCGAGGAATATAAGGACATCGTGATGCCGGGCTACACACACCTGCAAGTGGCAATGCCCTCGAGTTTCGGGCTGTGGTTCGGTGCCTACGCCGAGAGCCTTGCCGACGACCTGCTCCTGCTGGAGGCTGCCTACCGACTGACGAACCGCAATCCTCTGGGTTCTGCCGCCGGCTATGGCTCTTCCTTCCCCTTGAATCGCACGATGACCACGGAACTGCTGGGTTTCGACGGTTTGAACTGGAACGTGGTCTATGCACAAATGGGACGCGGCAAGATGGAACGCGACGTGGCATTTGCGCTGGCGGGCATCGCCGGAACAGTCGCCAAGTTGGCGTTTGACGCCTGTCTCTTCAACTCCCAGAACTTCGGGTTTGTCAAATTGCCCGATGAATGCACCACGGGTTCGAGCATCATGCCCCACAAGAAGAACCCTGATGTCTTCGAACTGATTCGTGCCCGCTGCAACCGTCTGCAGAACCTGCCTCAGGAACTGATGGCGGTGATGAACAACCTGCCGAGCGGCTACTTCCGCGACTTGCAGGAACTGAAAGAAGCATTCCTTCCGGCGTTCGACCGCCTCATCGACTGTCTGCACATGGCAGCCTACACGGTGGAGCGCATCAAGGTGAACGAAAGCATCATCGACGACCCGCGCTACGATGCAATGTGGTCGGTGGAGGAGGTGAACCGCCGCGCTGCCGACGGCATGCCCTTCCGCGATGCCTATCGGGAAGTGGGTTTGGAAATCGAACGCGGCGAATTCCGTCCGGAGAAATGTCTGCGCCACACCCACGAGGGCAGCGTCGGAAATCTGTGTAACGCAGAAATCGCCCGCCGCACCAACGACCTCTTCGCTTCCTTCGACTTTGACCGCGTCGCAAAAGCCGAAAACCAACTGCTGGGAAGAGAGTAAGAGGTCAAAAGGGTCAAAGAGACAAAGAGTCAAAGAGACAAAGAGTCAAAGAGACAAAGAGTCAAAGAGTCGGAGTCGCTGCGCTCCGGTCAAAAAGGTCAAAAAGGTCAAAAGGGT
>JBJEAG010000027.1:0-4292 GCA_051868855.1 Alloprevotella sp.
GACCAAGCCCGAATCCGAAAGCAACGAAGCAGATTGACTATTATGACACGCCGTCTCCCAAGGCGTGGGAGATTGACTCCCAAGGCGTGGGAGGAGAACTCCCAAGGCGTGGGAGATTGACTCCCAAGGCGTGGGAGGAGAACTCCCAAGGCGTGGGAGGTTGACTCCCAACCCCTCCGGTACGAAAAATTCATGAACAATTCGTGAACAATTTTTGAAAATTCGTGTTCAAAAAAATCCTTCCAATTCTGCGGATTCTGCGTGAAACAAAATTCTGCGGATTCTGCGTGAAACAAAATTCTGCGGATTCTGCGTGAAACATGAAAACCACACAAATCCAAAATGAGCCGCGCGAAATCACTTCGGGCGGCTCACAAAAAATTACAAATAATATTGATACCCGCTGAACATGAAGTTTCAGCAAGCGCGTTTGAGGCGGTGCGTCAGTTCAAGACCCACGCGGGGAAGACTGACGCCCGCCATCTTGTCATTCCATGTTTCCCCAAAGGGAAGACTTCCACGGACCGGAGTTCTGGTTCTCTCGGTCACGTTTGTTGGAGAGGAAATCTTCGCCTTCCTCTTCAAAGACACCGAGAGAAGTAGTGAGAACCTCGTTGGAACCCATGAGTTCAACCACCTCCAGAGAGGGCTTGATATAAGTCTTTTTCATATAGTCAAAAAGTTTTGAGGTGATTAATCTGTTTATTTGATGAACATCTTCTTACCGTTCACGATGTAGAATCCCTTGGTCATGCGGCTGACGCGGCGACCGCTGAGGTCATAGATGGCAGTCTTGCCACCGTCGTTCACCTCGATGCCCTCAATGCCGGTAGTGACATCGTCGAAGACTATGCGGAGCGCACCACCCTCGGCGGGAGCCGTGTAAGGAAGATAAGCGCGGAACGCCTTGATGTTCGCACCGCTGTACTTATACATACCGATACCGTTGGTTTTGTTCTGCAGCGTGTAGATGCTGGCATCCTCAGCCTTGGCAGTGGTGACGAACTGTCCGGAGAGATAACCGTTTGTGCCGTTGTTGGCGTAAGCATCACCTTCCACATCAGCCTGAACTCCGAGGAACACATTTTGGCTTTCGTCTGCACCGGTCAGATATTCAAAGATGACAGGCGTGTTCTGCGGAATAGTGCCTTCAACGGGAGTGAGTTTCAGCACACCGTCAGCCACAGCCCCGGTGTAGGCTTTAATACGATCGTATGACTGTTCCAAAGCCACGGGACTATAGAGCGTTCCAAATCCTGCAGAGGTGCTGACACCCACGGGCAACAAAGAAACCTCTTCAATCACCCAGTCATAACCGGTGTCGGTGTGGGCGTTGTTGGTGAGTGTACCAAGATCCCAATGGTAATAGGTATTGCTTATCGTTTCATCATCAGCAGTGTAAGAATAGGTAGTTTCTTTACAATACAATCCTCTATCACCAGACTGAGTACGAATGGTATAAGATGCGTTATCTATACCACAGTCGAAACGATATGCGTCGCCGGCTGAACCAACAGAAGAAAGGTTCACTTTGTTGTTACCTACATACTGACCTTCCACGTATGCCACAATCTTGTTTTCCGGAGTGAGATAGAAGATGGATTCACGACCATGGTCATCATCTGCTCCACATGCCAAGCGAGGTTCCGTGGTAGTGGCATCCTTTTGGAGAGTGATTTGATTCGAGCGCAAACGCTTGCTGTGTTTCACACTCTTGAAACGATAGAACTTGCCGGTGGCAGGCTGGTACATCTTATAACTTGACAAAGAAGACAAATCAGCACTCATGTTTGTAATCAAAGTGGAAAGTTCAGAAGCGGAAACGGTGTTGGCATTCGTGAAGAGTGCTGTTTTTGTGGCACCAATGCTTGAGTCATACAAATCCTTCCACGTGGGATCGAGTTTATTCAATTGAGAAGCGAAGTAACTGTCAGCCACACGTGAATCACGAGGAGCATTCTTGTACAGTTCTGCCAGCTCGATGAGTGAAACAGCGTTTTCAATGGAAGTGGCTTCTGTCAGAGCAAGACCGGTACCACCATCTGTACCAGTCCAGAAGCCCATGCGATTACCTACTCCTCCATGGTTGGACACATAAGTGCTATAACCTAAAGGCTTCAGAGCAATAGGATAGTTTGTGTTGGAAATAGCGACAACTTCATAGTCGTAACCCACAATCGGATTGGAAGACGTGGAGATGGTCGTCAATTTAGAATTACCATCAGCAACGGCACGATAACCCATAGCTGCTTCGGGTTCAGCATAAGTGTAAAGGTTGATACCACCCGTCTTTAGATTTTCCATGAAGTACCAATATGCAGAGAAATCCCCGGCAGGAGCCTCAGTGGATGCTTCCAATCTAATCATACCCTCATCACGACTCTTATATTTGAAATACATGTTGCCATCACGATGACACTTGATATAATAAAGATTCGGATTATTTTTATCCGTGGTCAGATTGAGTGAAATACCATCTGCAATCATTGCGGAAGAGCGGCCTGCAATTGTCTTATATGTGTCCAAAGTATTTTTAACTGCATTCACTTCTGCAACAAAACAAGTGATTGAGGTCTTTTCGTCTGCAGCATCAGCCAAACTGATAGCCTTGCTCAAACGTGCATAGCGGAGTTTTTGACCAACAGTGGTTGTTGATGTCGTGGAGAAAGACACTTTGCTAAAAGAGAACTTTGACAAAGCAAAGATGGGATAACCGGAAAGTGTCGTACCGGAAGCATTCTTCTTACAAAGGAAACGAACATAACGATATTGCTTTTGGAAAGGAATATCATAAGAATCGTAAGTTACAGAGGCTTTCTGATAAGTCAAAGCAGATCCGGGCATCCAGTCGTTCGTGTCATCCAATGTAATGACATACTCATAAGTTGTACCATCAGTACTTGCTTGAATCTCGAAAGAAGTAGGGCTCTGCTCACCAAGGTTGCGAGTAGTGTAACTGAAACGGAAACCATCAATCAACTCACCGGCATCCACCTGCAGATAGTGCCAATCTTGAGGATTCTGAGCAGAAGTTTGCCATGAAGAGTGCCAATACTTGCTTGCATCATCACTATACAAAGCGGAAAGACCATCACCGTCCTTATTACCTCCGGTATTCTGGTCTGCATTGGTCGTGAGATTGCTTTCATTGAATGTCACAGGAGTCGCCGTAGTAGTATATCTCGCAGTTGTTAACACCTCATTCGATGAAGTAATGAGATTAGTCAGTTCCGTTTGAGCAGCAGCAAGCAATGCTTGATATTCCTCGGAACAGTCTTCTACAGCATAGAAAGCGTAAGGATGTGCATTTCTCCAGCGAGCAAAACTGCCAGAGTTTCCATTCCAATAGTTACTATTATCTGTGGAAGAAGAGCTAATGTTGGTGGCTTTGGCTACAGAGAATACATTATCTGAGGAAGTAAGCTCACTGAATGCAACAATAGTTCCATCTTCTTTCTCAGAGTTTGCACTCCCCTTTGAAGCAGTGGAAACAGACCATTCCTGCAAATACAGGAACTGTTCCGTGGAATTGTTGGTGCTACCATCGTGACCAAGATATGTATCCGTGCTCGCTGACTTCAGCGATAACTTGATAAAATCTCCATTGGTTTCATCTGTAACAGTCTCAGCAGTTACCACCTTCCAAACAGAAAGACCGGAAGCCTTGTCATAATGAACATTAGATGCAGAAGAAAGCGGACTTTCTTGAATGAGACCTAAATTGTTTCCTGATTTAGACAAAAAACCTCTACGGTCGTAACTGTCCTTTGCGGTGTTGTAAATAAACACCAAATCGTCCGTTGCGAACGATGCCTTGCGCGCTCCCGGCTTGTAGTGCGTCACTGTCTGCGCAGAAGCAGTCAGCCCACAGACAAAGCAGAGGAGCAATGTCAAAAGAGTAATTGGTTTACGCATTTCTAATTAAATTTGAGTTTATAAATAATTGAATTGTTCTTGCTTCTGATAGTTTTAGCGCGGCAAAAATACAACCCAAATGTTAATTAGCAAAGACGGGGGGGTAACAAATGTTAATTCTATAAAGAAAAATGACATTTTCGAGAAATTTCCATGAAAAACCGAGAAAATCACCTTAAAACGCACTCATTTTCCACCAAAAACTCATCAAAAATCCGTTCAATCCGTGTTCAAATTCATTTTATTCCTTCCAATTCTGCGGATTCTGCGTGAGACAAAAATTTGAGCAATTCGTGGAACTCGTGTTCAACGGCGCAAAGATGGAAACAACCTCCGACGAAACGGGTTCATCGGAGGTTGTCCTATAAGCTGGCGGC
>JBJEAG010000028.1:0-4250 GCA_051868855.1 Alloprevotella sp.
TCAGCACTCTCCATCCGGGCAAGGGGGCTTGTCTTTCACAAACACCAACGAATTCAATACATTAAGACCGTTTACCGGACAGCAATAAAAGCCAACGCCAACGCCATTTCTGATTCCCATGCATAAATATCTTCTCACTCTTCTTTCGCTCTTCCTCTGCGAGACCGTCTCCGCACAAGTGGTGGGGACGATGCAGGAACTCTCCGCCGACCGCCAAGCCGCAGCCACACGCATCGTCTTCGAAGGCAAGGCGCTCTCCACCGCCGGCAACTCCGACTTCCGCCGCCTGCGCGACTGCTGTCCGCGTCTGGAGGAGATTGACCTGCGCCACAGCCTCTGCCGCGAGATACCTGCCAACGCGCTCTTCGCCTGCCATCGGCTGAAGACGCTGACGCTGCCGGACAGTGTGCGCATCATCGGCTCCCGAGCCTGCTATGCCTGCGACGGTTTGACGGAACTCGTCCTGCCGCCCGCGTTGGAAGAGGTGGGCGACGAAGCTTTTGCCGCCTGCCGCCGTCTGCGCCGTCTCACCGTGCAGGGCACGCCGCACTTGGGAGACATGGCTTTTGCGGGACTCGACAGTCTGCGGGAGCTACGCCTCACCTCCCCCACTCCGCCGCCCGCCGAAGCGTCCGCCTTCTTCGGTCTGCGCGGCAAAGGCATCAAACTCTCCGTGCCGCGAGGCAGCGAGAAGGCTTATCGCGCTGCCCCGGGCTGGAGCACGTTCTTTGAGAAGAAGGTGGCAGAACAGGCTGCCGCTCTCCCGAATCTGATTCCCGTCCCGACGAGTGTCCGACAGATGGAAGGCATGCTGAACCTGCGGAAACTGGGCGGCGTGGAGGCTGCGCCCGAACTGGCGAACGAAGCAGACCACGCCCTCCGTCTGCTCGCCGAACGCACCAACTTCCGTCCCGGACGGGGCAAGGCGCGTCTCCGTCTCTGCCTCGACACCACACTGAACCGCCGCACGGAAGAAGCCTACCGCTTGGAGGTCTCCGCCTCGGGCATCGTCATCACCGGTGCTTCGCCCCGCGCCGTTTTTTGGGGACTCATGACGCTGTCTCAGTTGTTGGAGACGTCCGATGCCGAGGCACGCTGCGCCAATCTGCCCGCGCTCATCGTGGAGGACGAACCGCGCACCGCCCTGCGGGAACTGATGGTGGACCCTGCCCGCATCTTCATCCCGCTGGAAGAACTGAAACCCTTCGTGGTCGAAATGGCGCGTTTCAAGTTCAACGCCCTGCACCTCCATCTCGTGGACGACCAAGCCTGGCGCATGGAAATCAAGTCCTATCCGCTGCTGACGGAACTGGGGAGCAGCCGTGTGGGCATGGACGACATGCCGTTGGAGATTTCGGGATATTACACGCAACAGGAAATGCGGGACTTCGTTGCCTTCGCCGCCCGCCACCACGTGGAGGTCATTCCCGAGATTGAAATGCCGGGACACGAGATTGCGGCGATTCACTGCTACCCGCAACTGACCTGCGGCGCCCGCAAACTGCCGATTCGACTGACGAGCGGCGTCTCGAACGAACTGCTCTGTCCCGGCGAGGAGTTTGTCTATGAGTTCTTGGGCAACGTCTTCCGCGAACTGAGCGAGGTCTTCCCGTCGCGCTATGTCCACCTCGGGGGCGACGAAGCGGGCAATCCGCCCTTGGGCTGTTGGACGCACTGCGAGAAATGCGACTCGCTGCGCCGCAAACTGGGCATCACCGCCACCGACGGCAGTGAGAACTGGCGCTTGCAGAAATATCTCTTCGACCGGGTCATCGACACGCTCCGCACCCGCCACGGGAAGACGCCGATGTTTTGGTATGAAACGGACTTCCGAGAGATTCCCGAGGGTTGCATCACCTTCGCCTGGCGCCACGGTCTGACCGCCGCAGCCATCCGCGCGGCACAAGCGAACGGCAGGAAAATCATGCTTTGCCCCGGCGAGCACTGCTATTTGGACTATCCCGCCGCACCGGGCGACATGCCGGAGGTGAACTGGGGCATGCCCGTCACCTCGTTGGAGCAGACCTACCGCCTCGACCCGGCGTGGGGTTTCGGCGAAGATTTTGAAAAGAACAATTTGATGGGAGTGGCGGGCACGTTCTGGAGCGAATGTATCTCCTCCCCCGAACGCCTGTTCTACATGGCATACCCTCGAGCCATGGCGCTCGCCGAGGCTGGCTGGAGCATCCCCGCCAACCGCAGTTGGGACAGTTTCCGCGAAAGAGTGAAGCATCAAATGCGCCGCCACCGCCTCCGCCGTTTCTGAATCGGCGGGATAGGAGTTTTGCAGTCAATATACCACGGTCGCGGTATTGTGCTCTTCCTCCGATGTGCCTACCTTTGCACCGTCAATCATTCAGAGAACAACACCGGAAACAACCAACACAAAAAGAAATAGCACCATGAGCAAAATCTATCAAAGTCTGACAGAACTGGTGGGCAACACACCGTTGCTCGAAATCAAAAACGTCGAAGCACATCTCGGACTCAAGGCACGCGTCTTGGTCAAACTCGAACTCTTCAACCCCGGCGGCAGCGTGAAGGACCGCGTGGGTCTCGCCATGATTCAACAGGCGGAAACCGACGGCATCCTGCGTCCCGGCGGCGTCATCATCGAACCGACCAGCGGCAACACGGGCATAGGCTTAGCATGGGTCGCCGCCGTCAAAGGCTATCGCATCATCCTCACCATGCCCGAAACGATGAGCCTCGAACGCCGCAACCTCTTGAAAGCCCTGGGCGCAGAGCTCGTGCTCACCCCGGGCAGCGAAGGAATGAAAGGCGCCATCGCCAAAGCAAAAGCCTTGCAACAGGAAATTCCCGGCTCCTTCATCCCGCAACAGTTTGAGAACCCCGCCAACCCCGCCATCCACACCGCCACCACGGGCGAAGAGATTTGGCGCGACACGGACGGCGAAGTCGATGTCTTTGTCGCAGGCGTCGGCACCGGCGGCACCGTGAGCGGAGTCGGAAAGGCACTCAAGCGCCACAAACCCGGTGTGAAGGTCGTGGCGGTCGAACCTGCCTCCTCCGCCGTCTTGGAAGGACAGCCCTCGGGACCTCACAAGATTCAGGGCATCGGCGCCGGCTTCGTTCCCGCCAACTTCAGTCGTGAGACGGTGGACGATATTCTTCCCATCGAGGACAACCAAGCCATCGCAGCCTCCCGCCTCCTGGCACAGAAAGAAGGACTGCTCGTCGGCATCTCCTCCGGCGCAGCTCTCCATGGCGCTCTCAAACTGGCGAAAAAGGAAGAGAACGCAGGCAAAACCATCGTGGCTCTGCTCCCCGACACCGGCGAGCGCTATCTCTCCACCGTGCTCTACGCCTTTGAGGACTATCCGCTTTGACACAAACTCTCACCATCACGGTGTGACGCAGGCAACCCCGCCCTGCGCCACACCGTTTTTTACCTCCTCCATGTCCTTCTCTCCTGCTCCATCCCGCCCCGTCATTCTCTGCGACAATCAGCCGCTCACTCGCGACGCCGTTGCGTCCTACCTCTCCGACCGCCTCATCCTTCCCGCGTCGGAGAAAACGAGGCTGGTGGCGCTGCTGGACAAACATCCGAACGGTTTGGTCATTTCGGACTACGCGCTTTTTGACTTCAAGGGACCGGAGAACGTGTTGATATTGCTGCGCCGTTTCCCGCAGTCTTCTTGGATTTTCCTTTCGTCAGACTTTCGCGAACCTTTCCTTCGTCTGTTGGGAGCGGAAACGCAGGCGAGTTTTCTGACGAAGAGTTGCTCGCGCCAAGAACTGATGGAGGCGGTGCACGCGGCAGAGGAGGGAGCGCGCCACGTTTGCGATGCCGTTGCCGAGCAGTTGCGCTCGGGTTTCGCGGCAACGACGGCAGACCAACTGACCGCCTCCGAGACGGAAGTGCTGTCGTGGCTGGCGCGGGGACTGTCGTCGCGGGAAATTGCCGAGCAACGCCACACCAGCATCCACACCGTCATCACGCAGAAGAAGAACATCTTCCGCAAATTGGGCGTCAGCACCGCCTACGAAGCCACGCGCCACGCCCTCCGCGCCGGACTCGTCAATCCCGTGGAGTATTATATTTAAGGTAAAGAGAGTAGAGAAAGTAAAGAGGGGTAGAGAGAGTAGAGAGGGGTAGAGAGAGTAGAGAGGGGTAGAGAGAGTAAAGAGGGGTAGAGAGAGTAAAGAGAGTAGAGAGACATATTGCTGTCCGGCCGGACAGCAATATCTTTTTTCGTGTTTCATTGCCGCGCAAGATTATTGATGAG
>JBJEAG010000029.1:0-4213 GCA_051868855.1 Alloprevotella sp.
TGAGACATTAATGAGAACATTGATGAACATTAATGGAGAGCATTAGATTCCGCGCCGACCCTTTTGACCTCTTTGACCCTTTTGACCCTTTTGATTTTTTAGAACATGAATTGTTTCAGAAATTATGTTTCACGCAGAATGGGACGGAATTTGAAGAATTTTTGGGGGAACATTAATGCTCATTAATTGATTCATTAATTCTTCATTAATTTCTTTTTTAATGAGACATTAATGAGAACATTGATGAACATTAATGGAGAGCATTAGATTCCGCGCAGCGACTCTTTGACCTCTTTGACCCTTTTGACTTCAAAAACACGCGTGGAGAGGAAACGTCAGTCGGGGAAGTTTTCTTCGAGGGCGGTCAGCGCCTCTTCCCAACGTGCCTCGGTTTCGCGGATTTCCTGTTGCAGGGCGGTGTAGCGAGTGTAGAGTTCGGTGTTGGCAGCGCCTTCGGGTGTGGCGAGTTCCTCCTCGATTTCCGCTTTCTGCGTTTCGAGGGCGGTGACCTTTTCTTCCAGTTGTGACACCTCCTTTTCCGCTTTTCGTTTCAGTCGGGCGAGTTCCTTCCGTTCTTCGTAGGAGCGCTTGCCTTCGGAGGCTTCCGCCGGTTTCTCCTCCGTCGGTTTCGGGGCGGCGAGGGTTTCGGGACGGGCGGCGTTCTCTTCGCGGTCCTTGTCCAAGAGAAAGTCCTCGATGCCGCCGATGTGCTCGCGGATGTTGCCCCCGCCAAACTCATAGACCTTGGAAACGAGACCTTTGAGGAAGTCGCGGTCGTGGCTGACAACAATCACCGTGCCGTCGAAGGCGGTGAGCGCCTCCTTCAAGACGTCTTTGGTGCGCATGTCGAGGTGGTTGGTCGGTTCGTCGAGAATCAGGAAGTTCACGGGTTCCAGCAGAAGGCGAATCATGGCGAGGCGGGAACGCTCGCCGCCGGAGAGCACCTTTACCTTCTTGTCCGACGCTTCGCCGCCAAACATGAAGGCACCGAGGATGTCGCGGATTTTGGTGCGTATATCCCCCGTTGCCACACGGTCAATCGTGTCGAAGACGGTGAGTTCGCCATCCAGGAGTTGTGCCTGATTCTGAGCATAGTAGCCTATCTCCACGCCGTGACCGAGTTTCAGCGTGCCGGAGAAGTCGGTCTCACCCATGAGACACTTCACCCAGGTCGATTTGCCTTCGCCGTTGCGTCCGACGAAAGCCACTTTCTCGCCGCGCTTGATGGTCAGATTCACGTTGCGGAGCACGCAGTGGTCGTCATAGAACTTTGTCAGGTCTTCGCAGATGACAGGGTAGTCGCCGGAGCGGGAGCAGGGAGGGAACTTCAGGTGGAGCGCGGAGTTATCAACCTCATCCACTTCGATGGGTACGATTTTCGCGAGTTGCTTGATGCGGTTCTGCACCTGCACCGCCTTGGTCGGTTTGTAGCGGAAGCGTTCGATGAAGTCCTTCATCTCGGCGATTTCGCGCTGCTGGTTTTCGTAGGCTCGGAGTTGTTGCTCGCGGCGTTCGTGGCGTAGCCGGACGTAGTCGTCATAGCCCACCTTGTAGTCCGTGATTTTTCCGCAGGAGATTTCCATCGTGCGGTTGGTGACACGGTTGATGAAGGCGCGGTCGTGGCTGACGAGGAGCACGGCACTCGGCGATTTGACGAGGAAGTTCTCGAGCCAGCGGATGCTCTCGATGTCGAGGTGGTTGGTCGGTTCGTCGAGGAGCAGGATGTCGGGACGCTGGAGGAGAATCTTGGCGAGTTCAATGCGCATGCGCCATCCTCCCGAGAGTTCCGCGGTAGGTCGTTCGAACTCCTCCGCTTTGAAACCGAGTCCCGTCAAGGTTCGCTCCGCCTCGGCACGACCGCCTTCAGAACCAAGGAGTTGGAGACGTTCGTTCTCGTGGGTGAAGCGTTCGACGAGTTTCATGTAGTCCTCGCTCTCGTGGTCTTGGCGCTGCGTCAGTTCGTGGCGTAGTCTTTCGACTTCGTCTCTCAGACTTTCAACGGCGCTGAAAGCGGTCATGGTCTCCTCCATGACGGTGTGTCCGTCCTGGAGTTGCATGACCTGCGGGAGATAGCCAATCGTGTCGTCCTTTCCGGCGCTGACGGTGCCCGTGGTGGGACTCTGTTTGCCGCAAAGGATTTTCAGCAGGGTTGATTTCCCCGCTCCGTTTTTCCCCACGAGTGCCACTCGGTCCTTGGGGTTTATCACGAACGACACGTCCGCGAAGAGCGGACGTGCGTTGAATTCCACAGAAAGATTGTTTACGGTAATCACTGGGTGAGTTTGCAGGCTTGCTGCGTTGAGGGTCAATAACTTCTTGCCATGATGACGCGGCAGGTGGCGGGTTTTCCGCTGACCATGTCGCAGCCGAGGTCCTCCTGGCTGTAGCCGAAGGGGACGCAGCGGATGGTGGCTTGTGTTTCCTCCTTGATTCGAGCCTCGGTTTCGGGCGTGCCATCCCAGGGGCAGAGGAAGAAGCCGCCGTCCTTCACCTTGGACTTGAACTCCTCATAGTCGTTGCAAGTGTAGATGCGTTCCTTGAGGCGGTTCTCCGCTTTGGTGTAGAGCGCAGTCTGAATCTCTTCGAGCAGCGCAGCCACGTGGTCAGCAATGCCTTCGAGCGGCAGGGTGGTCTTCTCGAGCGTGTCGCGGCGCATGAGTTCCACCGTTCCGTTTTCGAGGTCGCGAGCACCCATGACGAGGCGTACGGGTACGCCCTTCAACTCGTAGTCGGCAAATTTGAAACCGGGGCGTTTGTTGTCCGCGTTGTCATATTTCACACGGATGCCCTTGGCTTCCAGTTCTTTGGTGAGTGCGCCAAGACGTTCGTCGAGGGCTCCGCCATCCTTGTCACCTTTGGTGATGGGGATGATGACCACCTGAATCGGAGCGAGGTGGGGCGGGAGGACGAGACCGTTGTCGTCGGAGTGGGTCATGATGAGCGCACCCATCAGACGGGTGCTGACGCCCCAAGAGGTTGCCCAAGCAAATTCCGGTTCATTTCCTTTGTTGATGAACTGCACGTTGAACGCTTTGCCGAAGTTCTGACCGAGGAAGTGGCTCGTGCCGCTCTGGAGAGCCTTGCCGTCCTGCATCATCGCCTCGATGGTGTAGGTGTCGAGGGCACCGGCAAAACGTTCCGTCTCACTCTTGACACCGCGGATGACGGGCATCGCCATCACTTCGCGAGCGAAGTCGGCATAGACATCCAGCATCTGGCGTGCTCTTTCTTCAGCCTCTTCGCGAGTGGCGTGGGCGGTGTGCCCCTCCTGCCAAAGGAATTCGGCGGTGCGGAGGAAGAGACGGGTGCGCATTTCCCAGCGCATCACGTTGCACCATTGGTTGCAGCAGAGAGGCAGGTCGCGCCAGGAGTGAATCCATTTGCGGTAGGTGTTCCAAATCGTGGTCTCGGAAGTCGGACGGATGATGAGTTCCTCTTCGAGTTTTGCCTCGGGATCAACGACAACGCCTCCGTTTTCGTGGTCCGCCTTGAGGCGATAGTGGGTGACGACGGCGCATTCCTTGGCAAATCCCTCGACGTGGTCAGCCTCTTTGGAGAGGAAACTCTTCGGGATGAGCATGGGGAAGTAGGCGTTCTGCACACCTGTCTTTTTGAAGCGGGCGTCGAGGTCCTGTTGCATACGTTCCCAGATGGCATAGCCATAGGGTTTAATCACCATGCAGCCTCTGACGTCAGCGCTTTCGGCGAGGTCTGCTTTCACAACCAGTTCGTTGTACCAGCGGGAATAGTCTGTTGCCCGTTTGGTCAGGTCTTTCAGTTCTTTTGCCATATTGTGTGAGATTTTTGTTTTTACGTGTGGATAGGCGGTTTAGGCGTTATGTGTTCTTATGCCGTTAGGCGGGTTTATATATAAGGTGTCGAGGTCACAGGAGGCTGTTCTCCCCGTGTTTCCTCAAAAACTTTGCAAAATTAGTGAGAAATAACGACTTCGGCGCAGTAGGGGGCAAGAAAATGGAGCGGATGATTTTGTTTCACGCAGAATGGGACGGAATGAAAGGATTTTTCCTCACGCAGAATCCGCAGAATTGAAGGAATTATTTTTTTAGAACACGAATTATCATGAATTTGACACGAATTATTTCAGGAACTATGTTTGAACACGGATTACACAGATTGAACGGATTACGTGAATGTTTTTTTTAGCCTGCATTATTCACACTGTTCCGTCACGAAAGGTCTAAATGGCAGTGCA
>JBJEAG010000030.1:0-4197 GCA_051868855.1 Alloprevotella sp.
AGACTTCTTTCTTGGGCATCAACGAAGAGGCAAAGGACATCATGGTTCGCAAAGCCTGCCAGCGCGCCCTCGACGAGAACATCGTGGACCTGCAGACCAAGGTGCCCGAGTTCCGCACCAAGTCTCCCATCGTGACCACCGAACCCATCACTGCCTACGTCGGCATGAAGGAAGGCGTGACGGAGAAGTCAGTGTTTGAGGTGCTCGAAGAAATCGTGGACGAAAACGGAAAGCACACCTACAAGAGCGTTGCCACGCTGAAACCCGAACCCGGCAAAATCTGGGATAACCGCTACATGGCGGCAGAAGAAGGTGCTCCCAACGCCAACCTCGGCGCCACCACCTTCAAGAAGGTCAGCGGAAAGGACGTCTTCCCCGGCATGCTCATCCGCGAGAAGTAAGCATCACGAGAAACACACCTTATTATATATAGGCGCAAGAAGTCTGACGCCATATATATAATGCGTAAAGCGTTCTTTGAAAGAAAGACTGCGAAAAGTGCGACGCAAGCCTGTTTGAGTCGTCACTTTTCGCGTTTTCTTCTGTTTTTAAACAAATTTAGACGTGAAAAACGAGAAGTAAGGGTATCGTTTCCTATTTTTGCCGCAGAATCAACCACTTTCCGACAAAAACACAGAGAACTTTTTCAACTTTTCCCTTAATCCTTACTCATCAACTTACTCCCTTCGTTTTTCAGAACAAAATCTAATCATCAAATCTTTTCCGACATGAAACTTAAACTCATTCTCACCTTCCTTCTGACCATCTGTTGCCTGCAACCGATTTGGGCGGACGACGACAAACCCATCGAATATGACATCACCTCCGCCGGCTCCGGCGTGCAGGGTTCCTATCTCGTGAAGGTCTATGTGAACTCCAAGAGCGGAAAACTCGTGGATGCCGATTTGAAATATGCCGCCGTTCACGGCGTTCTCTTCCGCGGTTTCAGCGGCAGCGACGGCAAACCCGGACAGCGCCCCTTGGCAGGCAGCGCCACCGTGGAGAGTCAGCACGCTGAGTATTTCAACGCCTTCTTCCAGAAAGAGAAAGCCTATCTGCGCTATGCTGACGTTGTGGTGGGTTCCTACGAACGCATGAAGATGGCAAGCAAGAAGTGCTACAAGATTGGCGCCACCGTGCAGGTGCAGAAAGACCAACTCCGCAGAGACCTCGAAAAAGCAGGCGTCATTCGCGGACTCTCCAGCGGATTCTGAGAATAGAACGAGGAAAGGTTCGCAAATCCTACCGCTCCCCGGACTCCGTTTCCTCATCACAAACAAAACGTATTGAGACATGAAAAAGACATTCATCATTTTAGCCGCTTTGGCAGGCTCCGTGCTGACCGCCGCCGACTGCCACGCACAAGCCACCTCCATCTCTCCCTTCCCCGACATGGAAATCGAGTGTCTCGGCACAGAACTTGACGGCAGCGAAACACTCCGCGTGCAGGGCAAAGGCTCCAACAAATCCGACGCCATCGAACAGGCACGCAAAAACGCAGTCTATGCCGTCATCTTCCAAGGCATTCGCAATGGCGGCGACAAAGGATGCGACATGCGCCCCTTGGTCACCGAAGTCAATGCAAGAGAGAAATATGAAGAATATTTCGACCGCTTCTTCAAAGACGGCGGAGAATACTCCAAATACGTCACCAAAGAAGACGAAAAGAAACGTTCAAAAGACAAGGTCAAGACAAAGACTTTTGTCGTGAGAGTAATCACCGTGCGCGTTCTCCGCACTCAACTTAAAAACAGACTGAAGGGCGACGGCATCATCTGATGACGTTCTCCCCAAGCCACAAAAAAGAAACTTTCATGAAACTGAAGACTTTGGCGCTGGGCGCATTCTTCACCGTTGCCCTCGCCGCTTTCTCACAAGCCAAGAAACCCACACTCATGGTCATGCCCAGCGACAACTGGTGTCAGGCTAAGGGCTACATGAAAACCTTCGACAATCAGGGAACCACGGAGAATATTCCCGACTATGACAAAGCCCTTCTCGAAGATTCAAACTTGGACAACGTCATCTCCAAAATCAACATCCTCATGGCGGACAGAGGCTTCCCCCTCAAGAGTCTCTCGCAGACCAGCAAGTCCATCCGTAACCTCTCGGCAGAGGACCAACTCATTCAAAGCAAGACCACCGGTGCAAGCCTCAAGGAAAGCCCGCTGGACCGCCTCCGCCGCACCGCAAAGGCTGACATCATCCTCTACGTGAACTGGCAGGTCAGCACCGTGGGTCCCAAAAACACCGTCACCTATAACCTCGTCGGTATGGACGCCTACACCAACAAGCAGGTTGCCGGCGCACAAGGAACAGGTGCTCCCTCCTTCAGCGCGGAAGTGCCCGTGCTCCTTGAAGAAGCCGTGCAGAACAACATGGACAACTTCTGCGCACAGCTCCAAGCTCACTTCGACGACCTCCTCGAGAACGGACGCGAAATTGCCATTGACGTGAAAGTCTTTGACGACGGCTCCGGCGTGGATCTCGAAAGCGAAGACAACGAAGGTACAGAACTCTCCGAACTCATCGAAAACTGGATGGCTGAGAACACCGTGAACCACCGCTACAACCTCTCCGACGCCACCGAGAACTACATGACCTTCGAGCAGGTTCGCATCCCCGTCTATAAGAAAAACGGTATGCCCGAAGATGCCATGGGCTTCGGACGTGAACTCCGCAAATACGTGCAGTCGCTTCCCTTCAACATTCCCTGCAAACTGTTGAACAGAGGACTCGGACGCTGCCTCCTTATCATCGGAGAAAAATAAACTTAACTCGGTCTGTTCTCCCCAAGAACCTCTGTGCTTTCGGCACATTCGTTCACCCAGAACACTCCTCCCAAAAAGATTCAGACTATGAAAATATGGAAGATAGCGGCTCTCGCCGCCCTTGCTGCCACCCTCGGTGGACAGCGTCTTGCAGCCCAGGAATGCGAAGTTCCCGTCTCCGTGATGATTATGGAACAAAGCGAACCCATTCCCCAAGCTGCCGCTGAAGTCCTCAGCAACAGCCTCACACGCATCGCCGTCAACGGAGGCATGAACGCAGAACTCAACTTCTCGCAGTTCATCTTCTCTGCCCGCATGGATGTCCTCGACAAGTCCGTGCTCGCCGGACCTCCCACACAGGTGATGTATAACCTCGGCGTCACTTTCTACATCGCCGACGTCTATAACAAAAAGAAATTCTCCTCTGCCTACATCGAAGTGAAAGGTGTCGGACAGAACGAGACGAAAGCCCTCATCAACGCCTTCCGTCAGATGGGCAACCAGAAAGCCAAACTCGGACAGATGCTCAAGGACGGAAAAGAAAAGATTCTCGACTACTACAACACGCAGTATCCGAACATCCTCAAAGAAGCCGAACGCGCCGCTTCTCTCCAGAACTACGAGCAGGCGATTGCACTCACCGTCACCATCCCTGCCTGCACCAGAGGCGGAGATCAGGCTGTGGCTGCGGGATTGAAGTACTACAACAAAGCGCGCAACCGCTACTGCCGTCAGCTCCTCACGCAGGCTCAGACGCTCTGGGCAGGCAACCAGACTCAGGAAGTTGCCAACCAAGTGGCTGACATCCTGCTTCAGATTGACCCCGAAGCCGACTGCTACAACGAGGCTCTCGCCCTCGCCAAAGAAATCAAGACGCAGGTGCGCAAGGACATTGACTTTGAGATGCGCGAGAAATATAAGGACGAAGTCAAACTCGAAGAACAGCGCATCGCTGCCACCCGCGCCATCGGCGTGGCATACGGCAACGGTCAGAAACAGCAGACCACGAATTTGATGTGGCTGAAATGAGACACTCCTGATTCTTTCTCGTTGAAAAGATAAAGAAAGGCGTCAGTCCCGGAAACGGACTGGCGCCTTTGCTTTGTTCGCCGATGAGGTTTCACGCAGAATCCGCAGAAATATTTTTCACGCAGAATCCGCAGAATGAGAAGAAATTTTTGGAAACACGTTTTTCTTGAAACATTAATGCTCATTAATTGATTCGTTAATCCTTCATTAATTCTTTTTTAATGAGGCATTAATGAGACCATTGATGAACATTAATGGAGGGAATCAGAGACCGCGCCGACTCTTTGTCTCTTTGTCTCTTTGTCTCTTTGACTCTTTGACTCTTTGACTCTTTGACTCTTTGACCGGAGCGAAGCGACTCTGCCGTGGCAATAGTTTTTCCTAAGGACTTGTCATT
>JBJEAG010000031.1:0-4169 GCA_051868855.1 Alloprevotella sp.
AGCGCCTTGCATCTTGACCATTCTGACGCACCGCCGAGGGTGAAGCCAAAATCTGTATTTTGACATACCCTCCTATTGGCTCGCCCTCCTTCGTCGGGCTCATCGGGCTGCAGCCCTTGCCATTCGGAATAAAAACGTAAAATATTTTGCCGGACAGCCCCAAAAAACTTATTCTTTCACCGTCGTTGCTTTTCCGGCAAGAACACCCAGTTTTTTCAGTCCGTTCGGATTATAGACAAACACAGTTCGATTGTCGATAATCCAAAGATTACCGTGTTTGTCGTATCGGAGCGTTTTTCCGCCATAAGTTGTATAAGGATCAGGCTTGGCCCCCTTCCATGACGGCGGCATCATGATGTTGGTGACCAAAGGTTTAAACTTCACTTCCTCCTTTTGCACGGCATTCGTCTTGGTGAAGAAGAAACCTCCACCATCTCTGATGACAAGGTCGTCGCCGTGAACGGCAAAGTCACCTATTGATGTGTTGGGGAAATGATTCAGGAGAGTTTTCGTGCCGATTCGGTCGATGCGATAGATGGAACTTCCTTCCTGTCCCCACGCCGACATTCCCAGCAGAAAGTGCCCCGTGACTTTGTTTTGCACCAGCGCGACAGGTTCACCCTTCAGAGCCAAGAAATGCTCATTCTCACCGAAATTGACTCCGGGTCTGTTCGGTTTTTCTTTGTAGTATAGTTTAGTCATGTTGTGCTGGTCGTTCTTTTCATAGTAGATGCAGTCATAGTTGTTGAGACTCTTTCCTTTTCTTTCGTTGATGACCACCATGTTCGGCACACGTGCCCAAAGCGCACCTCCGTCGTAGTAGGCATCGTAGGTCCATTCGTTGAACACCGCGATGGGGTTCAGTCCCGGCAGCGAAAAGACCACGGCATTTTCATTTCCTCCGAAGAGCGTCATGTGAGTTCCGCCGTCGGCAACGTTCATGTCGCTGTAGGCTTCTTCATAGTTTCGTTTGAACTTGACCTCCCCCTGTGTCATCAGATGAGGTTCCGTTTCGCTGAGCGTTTTGTAGTATAAACCTTTCCCGTTCACATAGAAGATGAGTTTGTCGTGACAAGCTCCCATGGCTTGAATGCGGGTCATCCAATCTACATTGGTGAGTTTGAAAAGCACCTTGGGGGCGGCAGTTTTGAGTTTGACTTCCCAGATTTCTTCTCCCGTGTTGGCATAAAGGTTTTCGTCGTCCACAGCGACGTGTTTAATTTCACTTGGGAAAGAAATGACGGCATATTTCGGCGTTTGACCGTTTTGCGCCGCGGCAACAAGACTGCCGGCAAAGAAAGCCAGACAGAGTGCGGTGAGTTTCTGAAGTGTTTTCATGAGATGAGAATTTAGGAATGAATATTCTGTGGCGAAGATATGCTATTATTTCTATAGTGACACGAAATTTTGTCATTTTCGTTCGTTGTTTGCAAATGAATGGTCTCATTTCTATATTTGTCTATATGATTTCTGTGTGCATTTCGACTTTGTGGCGACGGTCAAAGTGTGGCAAAACAAACTGTGCACCAAGATTTGAGAAAAATTACAGAGGAAAAGAGAAAAATTTACGGGCAAGTTTGATAACAACCATGCAAATCCGCGCATAATCTCTGAAATTTTAAGTACTTTTGTCGGATAATAATCACCGACATTTCATTCAACTTTCACACATATCCTTGACATGATACAGTCAATGACCGGTTTCGGCAAAGCCGACGCCATCCTCGAAGGAAAAACCATTCACATCGAAATTCGTTCTCTCAACAGCAAGACCATGGACCTTTCCACGCGTGTTGCTCCTCGATACAGAGAAAAGGAAATGGAAATCAGAACGCGTGTCTCTCAGGCACTTGAGCGTGGCAAAGTTGATTTCTGTCTCTGGTTGGAAAAAGACGAAACGACCTCCACGCCCGTGCTGAATGCCGCAGCCGCCGAGTCCTATCTCCAACAAATGCAGGAGATTTCTGCAAAGACGGGAATCCCCATGCCGCCCAACCCGTGGGAAGTGCTCGTCCGCTTGCCGGAGTGCACAATGCAACGCACCGAAGAAGAACTCGAAGACGAAGAGTGGAGCAAAGTCAGCGCCGCCATTGACGAAGCACTGAACCACCTCATCGACTTCCGCAAACAGGAAGGCGAAGCCCTCGCAGTTAAATTCACCGAAAAACTCGACGCCATCGCTGCACTCAAAGAGGAAATCGTGCCTTTTGAAAAAGCACGTGTCGAGAAAATCCGCAAAAGACTCGAGGAACGTCTCGCAGAACTCACCGGAGTGGACTACGACAAGAATCGTCTCGAACAGGAACTCATCTACTACATTGAGAAACTGGACATCAGCGAAGAAAAACAACGTCTGACAAACCACATCGCCTACTTCCGCGAAACCATGCTTAACGGCTGCGGTCAAGGAAAAAAACTTGGTTTCATCGCTCAGGAAATGGGACGAGAAATCAACACAACCGGCTCCAAGAGCAACATTGCCGAGATGCAGAACATCGTGGTGAGAATGAAAGACGAACTTGAGCAAATCAAGGAACAAGTGCTGAATGTCATGTGATTAGCACTTTCCATACATCCAACCTTAACTCTAACATCATGAACACAAAAGTAGTGATTGTTTCTGCTCCGAGCGGGACAGGCAAGAGCACCCTTATCGGACATCTGATGAAGTTCCGCAGCGACATTGCTTTCTCCGTTTCTGCCACCAACCGTGCGCCGAGAGGGAAAGAGCAAGATGGCGTGGACTATCATTTCCTTTCCACCGAGGAGTTCCGCCGTCACATTGAACAGCACGACTTCTTGGAATATGTCGAAGTCTATGGCGGTCGTTTCTACGGTTCTCTCAAGCAGCAGGTCAATCGCCAACTTGAGGACGGCAAACACGTCATCTTCGACGTCGATGTGGTCGGTGCGCAGAAAATAAAAGAATACTATGGTGACCGAGCCCTGAGTGTTTTCATCCAGCCTCCCTCCATCGAGAGCCTGCGGCAACGCCTTGAACAACGCGCCACCGATGCGCCGGAAGTCATTGAAGACCGCTTGGCACGCGCCCGCTTTGAGTTGAGTCAGGCAGAAAAGTTCGACCAAATTGTCGTGAACGACGACCTTGAAACGGCAAAGAAAGATTTCGTCACTCTGATTTCCGGCTTCCTCGACAGCGAACAATGAAACGCACAGTTCTTTTCGGCGGTTCCTTCAATCCGATTCACAACGGGCACTTGGCGTTGTGTCGTGCCGTCCTAAGGCAAAGGCTTGCCGATGAAGTCTGGATGATGGTCACTCCCCACAATCCCTTGAAAGTCTCCGCCGACTTGATGCCCGAGACGGAGCGCTATGCGTTGTGTGCCCTTGCCACCGCCGAGGAGCCGGGCATCCGTGCCTCCGCCTTTGAGTTCTGTCTCCCCCGCCCTTCCTTCACGTGGCAAACGCTGCAAGCGCTGAAGAAAGCCTATCCCGACCGCAGTTTCTCCCTGCTGATTGGCGCTGACAACTGGCAAATCTTCGACCGTTGGTTCAAAGCAGAGGAAATCTTGGCGTCCCACGAAATTCTGATTTATCCTCGTCCCGGTTTCCCACTTCCCAACTCCTCATCGCTGCCCTGCGGAGTGAGTATTATTGACGCGCCGCTCCACGACATTTCCTCCACCGAAATTCGTCGCATGTTCCGCGAGGGCAACGCCGAAGCTGCCCGTCGCCACCTCCCTCCCGCCGTTTTTGACGTATTAATGAAAAAGAAGGAATCGGGAGATTGACGAGAGCTAAACGGGGAGTAACACGCAGCAGAACTGAGGCGCATGATAAAGGAATCGTGACCTACATTCACATAAAACTTTTATCGGACAGCAACAATATATACGCTAATAAAAGGAGGGCAAAAAACTATGCAAACTATACACAAAAGCCTCCCCAACCCCTCCTGAAGGAGGGGTGATTATTCACAAAGTTGTCTCTTGTTGTTTCCGTTGTCGTTCATCACAATTTTCCGAAGAGTTGTCACCTTTTTCTTGGGTGTTTTTACTCTTTTCTTGGGAATCGTTACTCTTTTCTTGGGAATCGTCACTCTTTTCTAAGGAGTACATACTTTTTTCTAAAGAGTAGTTACTTACCGCCCGTCGGGCGGTAAGTTTACCGCGGCACGGCGGTAATGTTGCCGCCCGTCGGGCGGTAAT
>JBJEAG010000032.1:0-4156 GCA_051868855.1 Alloprevotella sp.
AATCTTGCCTTGGAACTCGGGACGACGGGAGATTTCGGTGATCTTCTTGATGAGGCCTTGGCCGGCGCCGTCGGCGGGGTGAGCCTTACCGGAGAAGATGAATTGCACGGGGCGGCTGGGGTTGTTGACGATGCGAGCGAGACGGTCGAGGTCGGTGAACAGCAGGTGAGCGCGTTTGTAGGTGGCGAAGCGGCGGGCGAAACCGATGAGGAGGGCGTTGGGGTTGATTTTGTCCAAGAGGCTTACGACCATGGAGGGGTCACCCTGGTTCTTGAGCCAATTTTCGCGGAAACGACGGCGGATGTAGTCAATGAGTTTGTTCTTGAGCTGCACGCGAGTGTTCCAGATGACTTCGTCGGGCACTTGGAGAATCTTTTCCCAAATCTTCTCGTTGCTCTGGTCGTGATAGTATTCAGCGCCGAGATATTTCTTATAGACAGCCTGCCATTCCTTGGCGCACCAAGTGGGGAGGTGTACACCGTTGGTGACGTAGCCGACGTGGCTTTCTTCGGGGTTGGGATTGTAGATTTCTTCCCATTCGTCGTGGGTGCGTTCAGCGTGGTCGAGACGTTCGGGGGAGGGCAGGTAGCCCGGCCAGATTCCGCGGAACATCTGTTGGCTGACACGTCCGTGGAGCCAGCTGACGCCATTGACTTCCTGACAAGTCTTGCAGAGGAAGGTGGACATGCAGAACTTCTCGTTCTTGTCGCCGGGATTGGTGCGACCCATTCCCATGAAGTCGTCCCAGCTGATGCCGAGGCGTGCGGGGAACTGGTTCATGTACTTGTTGAAGAGACCTTCGTCGAAGTAGTCGTGACCGGCGGGCACGGGAGTGTGTACGGTGTAGAGAGAGGAGGCGCGAACGAGTTCGAGAGCCTGGTTGAAGGAGAGACCGCTTTCCACGTATTCAGCCAAACGCTGCACGTTGCAGAGGGCGGCGTGACCTTCGTTGCAGTGGTAAACGTCCTTCTTGATGCCGAGTTTGTTGAGTGCGAGCATACCGCCGATGCCGAGGAGGTACTCCTGCTTGATGCGGTTTTCCCAGTCACCGCCGTAGAGGCTGTGGGTGATGCGACGGTCGTATTCGGAGTTGAGTTCGTTGTCGGTGTCGAGGAGGTAGAGGGAGATGCGACCCACGTTGGCTCTCCAGAGAGTGGCGTGAACCATGAAGTTGGGGTAGGGGACATCCACGATGACCTGGTTGCCGTCAGCGTCGAGCACGCGTTCGATGGGGAGACGGTCGAAGTCCTGGGGTTCGTAGTTCGCAATCTGCTGTCCGTCCATGGAGAGAGACTGGGTGAAGTAGCCGTAGCGATAGAGGAAGCCGACAGCCACCATGTCCACGTTGCTGTCAGAAGCCTCCTTGAGGTAGTCGCCGGCGAGGATGCCGAGACCGCCGGAGTAAATCTTCAGCACGTGAGAGAGACCATATTCCATGCAGAAGTAAGCCACGGAAGCACGTTTGGGATCGGGCTTCACGTCCATGTACTTGCGGAACTCTGCATAGACCTTGTTCATTTTGCGAATAATCTCTTCATTCTTGGAGAGTTCGATGAGACGGTCGTAGTCGATGCTGCGGAGCAGGTCGATGGGGTTACGACGCACCTTGTGCCAAAGTTCTGTGTCCAAGGAAGAGAAGAGGTCAAGTGCTTCTGTGTTCCAGCACCACCAAAGGTTGTGGGACAGTTCGTCAAGTTTCTTGAGCGCCTCGGGAATGTGGCTTTTCACGTTAATCACTTTCCAAGAGGGCTGGTTAGAGTTACTGATTGTGACGTTCATTGTTTTTTATGTGAAATAATGAATGATTTTCGGTTTGTCTATATTATATATGTGTGTGTCGTTTCGTTCATGCTTGTTTCTTGCGCAGGGCGAAGTCCCAAGCCTGATAGTAGTGGCGGATGAAGTTCGTCCAGCGCGCTTTGTCGGAGAGTTCGGCGGCACGGCGACGCACTTCGGTTCGGCGGCGCGGAGCGAGGGCAATCATTTCGAGAATGACGTTGCACATGGCGCGGGTCACTTCAAAGTAGTTGCTGTCGTCGCGGTGGAGCACGCTGACACCGTCTTCGAGTTTGCCTTCATGACCGAGCGTCTCGTTCACCCACTGTCCGAAACCACTCAAGTCGGTGGTGACACAGGGCGTGCGGAAGGCACAACTTTCCAGCGGCGTGTAGCCCCAGGGCTCATAGTAGGAAGGATAGAGGGCGAGGTCGTTGGCAGCGAGGAGGTGATAGTAGGGCATGTTGAAAATGCCGTCATTGCCATCCAAGTAGCACGGTACGAGCAGAATCTTCACCGGATCGCCGGGAAGGTTGCGGAAGCCGAGTTGCCAAATCTGACGCACGATGCGGTCGTCGTTGAGGTTCCACAAGTCGTGGGTGATGATGGGATTGGGCAGCGGAGCCTCGGATTTGTCCTTGCCGCTCAGACGAGCCTGCAAATCCTCGCGCGGACCTTTCAGCCAGCAGGGCACCTCAATCAGTGCCAACACGGAGGGAGACTTGCCTTCCACGCAGGGCAGAACGGAACGGAGTTGGGAAATGGTTTCGAGGAAAACGTCGAAACCTTTGCAACGATAGTCGTTGCGACCGCTGGTGGAGACAATCAAGGTTTCGTCGGAGAGTTCAGAACCCGTCAGAGCCGATGCCACTTGCAGAATTTGCTTGCGGGCGGCGCGGCGCACGGTGTTGAATTTGTTGCCGGCGGGCACGAAGTCAGGTTCAAAACCGTTGGGGAGCACGACGTCGGCAGGTTTCTCCAGCAGTTGCTTGCATTCTCTGTCGGTGAAGGTGCTCACCGTGGTGAAGCAGTCGGCGCGGTGTGCGCTCTGTTTTTCGATGCTGTGTTTGGCATCCATGTGGAGTTCCTCTGCCATCTGGTCACCTTGGTAGCCGGTGAAGTAGGCATAGAGTTCCTTGTTGTTGCCAGCGATGGAGCGTCCGATGCTCGTGGCGTGGGTGGTGAAGACGGTGGCGACTTCGGGGCAGGCGTCTTCAAGGAAGAGCATGCCGAGGCCGGACATCCATTCGTGAGCCTGATAGATGACGTTTCCTTTCACCAATCCTGCTTTCACCCATGCTTCCACGGCACGTCCGGCGCAGACGGAGAACATGGAGGCTTCGTCATAGTCGCCGTAGGCACGGATGGAGTCCACGCCGAATTTCATCCATGCTTCGGCATAGATGTTGTCTTTTTCAGCGAAGAGAGGAGTGAAATCAACCAAGACAGCCACAGGATTTCCGGGCACGTTCCAGCGTCCGATGCGGCAGTTGATGCCGCGCTCTGCTGCAGCCTTCTTCCAACGGGGAAGAAGTTTCTGGTCTTCAACAAAGTCAAGGTTTTTGTGGTCAGAAAGAAGGTCGGGACCGATGAAAACGTTTTTGTCGCCGAACTCTTCTTGAAGGGTCTTTGCCCGAGAGGATAATACAGTGTAAATGCCGCCGACCTTGTTGCACACTTCCCAACTGGTCTCGAAGACATAGTCGGGATGCATCAACTCGGTCGTCACAGTTGCTTCGGACTGTGAAGCCGAAGTTTTTGTTTTCTTTGCCATAAAATATTTTCGTTCCCCCGTCAATGCGTTGAATCCGTGATTTTAGGTTTCAAAAGGGGGACATTGTCTTTGTTTCGGGTGCAAATTTAGTGTAAAGTGTGTAAAAATCAAAACACAAGGTGCGAAAACCGCCCGAAACGAGTGCTTGCGGTGAGGAGTGTGAAGTCGGTGTGACAAAATGCCGCCTTTGGCGGTGGGAGAGAGGGGGAGAGAAAGGTATAGAGGGGTATAGAGAGGTATAGAGAGGTAAAGAGGGGTATAGAGTTGTCAATGGTCAATAGTCAATGGTCAGGAGAGAGAGGTATAGAGAGGTATAGAGGGGTAGAGAAAGGTGGGGAAGGCTCTTCCGATATTGTCCGTTTTTGAGAGGCAAACCGACAAACCTCAAAAGACGTGTATAACGGAGGAAATATAGGAACACCTGCAAAACTCAGTGTCAGTTAGGAAATACAAAAACCTGATTAAACCCCTTGAAGAGTATGTAGGCAAAGCCCTGGTGTCAGCTTCCGCTTTGGTCTTATAAGAGCAAGCTCTTAACGTCCATACCGAAGGCCTGCCACCACCTTCTTTCAGAAGGCTCACATCCTCTTCAAGGCGATAAACCAT
>JBJEAG010000033.1:0-4150 GCA_051868855.1 Alloprevotella sp.
CTGTAAGTCCCGATTCCTTTAATAAACCGCTGTCGTTGAAAAAGAAATCGGACTTACAGCCCTCTTTCTTGGGGCTTGTCACTTTTTTCTTGGGACTTGTCACTTTTTTCTTGGGAGTCGTTGGTGTGCACCGTAACGATGCACACGTGTGCGCCCAAGGATGGACACGTGTGCACCCTAACGATGCACACGTGTGCGCCGTAACGGTGCACACCAACGGATTAGGAGACAGGAAAAACAATTCGGCGGACAGGAACAACAACACGCCGGAGTCGCTTCGCTCCAGTCAAAGAGTCAAAGAGTCAAAGGGTCGGTGACCCAACTAAGCCCTTCCCTTTAGGGAGGGGTTGGGGTAGGCTCACTTTTTGTCTCTTTGTCTCTTTGTCTTTTTGACTTTTTTTCTGCCGTGGCAACATCTTTTCCTTGCGTCCTCTCATTATTTTCTCTGGACTTATGATTTTTTTCTTGGGACTTCTCATTTTTTTCTTGGGACTCGTTGGTGTGCACACGTCCTGCGCACACGTGTCCACTCGTCCTGCGCACACGTGTGCACTCGTCCTGCGCACACGTGTGCATTCGTCCTATGCACACCAACGGAGTAGGGGACAAGAACAACAAATCGGCGGACAGGAGTGACAAATCGGCAGACAGGAACGATGCGCCGCCGTTCGCGAACGATTTTATTTTACGACAACAGAGACAACTTTGAACAACTTTTTCAAGAAGGAATCCGCGTTTAAAAACTATACACACATACGCGTAACTATACACCATGCACGCGAAACTATACATCATGTACGAAAAACTATACACTATATACGTGTAACTATACACTATATACGCAAAACTATACACGAAAACTATACAAACTATACACTGAACCCTGCATTCTGTTGAAAAACAAAGCGTTGCGTAATGTAGCGTTTGCGTATGAACTATACACAAAACTATACACTGAACTATACATTGAGGGTTCGGATCGGCTTGTTGTGTATAGTTGAATGTATAGTTAGTGTATAGTTTGCGCACAAACTATACACACTGCACGCCATTGAAATTCAGCGAGATGTATAGTTCAGTGTATAGTTTGCATAGTTTTTTCGTTGTCTTTTATATACGTATATAGTAATACAAGCGAAACGCGCCCGCAAACCCTACATTCTCTTTCCCTCCTTTCCCTCCATTTTCTTTCCCCTCCATTAATGCTCATTAATTCTCTCGTTAATTCTCTCGTTAATTCATGAAATAATTCGTGTTCAATTCATGCCTAATTCGTGTTCAAAAAAATCCTACTATTCGTCTAATTTGTGTTCAAAAAATCTTTTCATTCTGCGGATTCTGCGTGAGACAAAAGACATTCGTTTGATTCGTGAGATTCGTGTTCAAAACAACTTCGCTCCATCCGTTCAAACCGTTTCTTGATTGTGCCGAAGCAGAAAACCTCCTCTATCGTTCCCCTAACCTCCGAAAAAGTGCTACTTTTGCGATGAAGCGCATAATCGCCTCAATCTTTTGATTAACCTTAGCCAAATATAAACCATGATTTACTTGCATAAAGGTGACGAGAACTCAAGCGGAACGATTCAAATTGTCGATGAAGACAGACTTTGCTTTCTCGTTTCTTCCATGAGCAAAGGCTCGAGGGGTGTGAGAACCATCTCAAAGCAACTTCTTGAGGAGTTCATTCAATGGGAACTTCAACATCCGAACGGTAAGGCACAAGATGCTCGAGATGACTTGTGCGGAAAGACGGAAATTGACAGATTTGAGTATGGTTACAGTGCTACATTGTATGCATTAGCCAAACTTAATCGAGAAATAGCTGCCGACAGACCTTTGAAATCAATGCCGCTCTCGACTCCCGCTCAACTTCAGCAAATCTTCTATGGTGCTCCGGGCACGGGGAAGTCGCACACGATTAATTGTGAGACGAAGGGGGAGGATGTGATTCGCACCACGTTTCACCCCGACACGGACTACGCCAGTTTTGTGGGGGCTTATAAGCCGACCACGGTGGAGGAGGAGGTGATGACAGTCATCGGTACGAAGGCTGTGCCCGTGGAGAATGCTGACGGTACGCACCGAACAGAGTCGAAGATTGTCTATGAGTTCGTGCAACAAGCTTTCCTCCAAGCCTACACGCAAGCATGGAAGAAATATGCGGCGACTGCAAACTTTGATTGCAAGATTTATTCGGCAAACAGAGAATTGTTTCCGCAAGTGGGAAAGCCTTCTTTGTCGGTCGAGAAGCAGTTTCTGGTGATTGAGGAAATCAATCGCGGCAACTGTGCCCAAATCTTTGGCGACCTCTTCCAACTGCTTGACCGCAACGATGCCGGTTTCTCGGACTATCCCATCACCGCTGACGCCGACATGAAGCGTCAGCTCGCCAAAGCGTTCAAAGGGTTGGAGGTGGAGCAGGCAGAGGAAATCAATGCGCTCTACGACGGACGTGACGTGGTCGGCGAGGTGCTCTCGGGCGACATTCTGCTGCTGCCGAACAACCTCTACATCTGGGCAACCATGAACACCAGCGACCAAAGTCTCTTTCCCATCGACTCCGCCTTCAAGCGCAGGTGGGACTGGACCTATCGCCCCATCTCGGACGCCCGACTCGGTTGGAAGATTGAAGCGGACGGTATGCTCTACGATTGGTGGGACTTTCTCGAACGCATCAACCAAGAGATTGGTGCCACGACAAACTCCGAGGACAAGAAACTTGGCTACTTCTTCTGCAAGGCGAAGGAGGGACGCATCAGTGCGGAGACGTTTGTGGGTAAGGTGGTGTTCTATCTTTGGAACGATGTGTTCAAGGACTACGAACTTTCCAACTCCTTCTTCGACGATGGCAAAGGAGGCAAACTGACGTTCGACAAATTCTATTCCGTCGAGGAGAACGAGACCCGCATCGCCGAAGAAAGCATCGCCCTCTTTATGCAGAACCTCGGCATGGAAGGGGAGGAAGAGTTTGATACCGAAGACGATGATGAAGATAATAGGAATAATGGTAAACGTGACACTACAAAATATAGCATAAACGGAGAAGGCAAGTATCCAAAGAAAAAGGTTGCCTCAGAATTAGTAAGGCGATATATAAAGAAAAATCCGTCATTATCTGCTACCCAAGTAGTAAATGAATGGAAGACATTAGGTAATTTGGTGTCTCATTTTATAGAAACAGAAGCAGAATACAATCTTCGTACCGACGAACCAAGAGTAAAAGAATTAAATTGCAACGGTGAAAAAGTATATGTATCAACGAATGGTTGGGGCGGTAAAGAAAAGATGCAACAACTAAAAAATGCCGTTGAGTCGAAAGATTGGGGACTGTCTATAGAAGAAATTACAGAATAACGCAGTATGCGCATTCTAAGAATAACTGTTTATAGAAATTATGGCAAAGAAGTGTGAGATAAGAAACAGTACCGCCGAATTCCTGACCTTTGTAGCCGAAGGAAAGGAGAATGGCATTCAGGTCTTATATAAGGACGAGACTATATGGGCTACGCAAAAGGCAATGGCCTCACTTTTTGACTGCTCTACGGACAATATCGGGCTGCACCTGAAAAATATCTATGATAGTGGTGAGTTGACAAAAGATGCAACTACCGAGAAAATCTCGGTAGTTCAGACCGAAGGTGAACGACAAGTTACACGAAACACGTTGTTTTACAACCTGGATGCCATCATCTCTGTGGGTTACCGAGTCAATTCCATCCGCGCTACGCAATTCCGGCAATGGTGCACATACGTGATACGACAGTTCTCGTTGCGTGGATATGTTATCGACAGGAAGCGTATGGAAAACGGAACCTTCATCAATGAAGACTACTTTGAACATTTGCTGGCCGAAATAAGGGAGATACGGTTGAGCGAACGTAGATTTTATCAGAAGTTGACGGACATCTATGCTACAAGTATTGATTACAACCGAGAGGCGCCAACCACGAAGCTGTTTTTCAAAAAGATACAGAACAAGATGCATTATGCCGTACATGAACATACTGCAGCTGAACTCATTGTGGAGCGGGCTGATGCTGATAAAGAGAATATGGGGCTGACTACATGGGAAAATGCTCCTGACGGGAGAATCGTCAAGACGGATGTCAGCATTGCCAAGAACTATTTGAAGCAAAACGAACTGGAAGAT
>JBJEAG010000034.1:0-4130 GCA_051868855.1 Alloprevotella sp.
CTCCACAAACATCTACGTATTCAATTCATTAAGACCGTTTACCGGACAGCAATAACTCTCTATACCTTTCTCTACCCTCTATACCCTTCTTTACCTAAAAGCTCCTACCTTCCTCCCGCATAGATAGCGAAGATGGTGGGGACTTTGTGGATGGGCGGTTCGGGCTGCCCCTTCCACTGCGCCACCGTCAGTGTGCGGAGGAACTCTGCTTCAGTCGTCAGCCCTGCCGCCACGCAGAGGCGGGTGCGGCGGTCGAGCGAGGCGAGCAAATGGCGGAAGAGTTGCAAATTGCGGAACGGTGTTTCGATGAAGAGTTGGGTCTGTCGCTCCGCTGCCGAACGCGCTTCAAGTTTCTTCAACGTCTTTGAGCGGTCGGCGGCATCCACGGGAAGATAGCCGTTGAAGGCGAAACTCTGACCGTTGAAACCGCTGCCCATGACCGCCAGCAAAATGGACGACGGTCCGACCAGCGGAACGACTCGCAGCCCTTCGCGCTGGGCAATCGCCACGATGTCGGCACCAGGGTCAGCCACGGCGGGACAACCTGCTTCGCTGAGCACGCCGACCGATTCGCCGCGGCGCAGCGGCTCGAGATGTCGCGAGAAGACGGCGGGGTCTGCGTGCTTCCCCATTTCACAGAAATGCAGGGAGTCAATGTCTATCGTCTTCTCCACCTGCTTCAGGAAGCGACGGGCGGTGCGAAGTTCTTCGACAATGAAATGACGGAGGCTGAGAATGACCTCGCGGTTGTGCGCCGGCAGGACTTGGTCGTGAGAGACGTCGCCACCGAGGGTGACGGGAATGAGATAGAGCGCCGCTTCTGTCGTTTCGTTCATCGCGTTGTTTTCCATCGTGAACTTTTTGGATAGTATTTTTCGTTCCTTTTTTATTTCGTAGTTCCCTTCTTGACGTGCCGCTGCAGGGCGGAGAAGGTGCGCACGCCCTTGGCGTAGTAAAGGAAGAGCAGACTGCCATTCATTCTTTCGGGTATGTGCAGCCCGCCATCCACGGAGAGGGCGAGGTTGTGCTGTCGGTCGGCATAGAACTCCGTCCGGCGGCGCGCATATTCCTTTCTCGCTTTCACGACGGCGCGGAAGTTTTTCACGTCGCCGGTCAGCAGGAACTTCGTCGCGGCGACCCAGTCGAGCAGTCTCCGCACGCCCATCACCCACCCTATCTCATCGGCGGGCAGGTTCTTGTAGAGCATGAACAGATTGTTGCGGAAATTCAGGAAAGTCTTGCGCGGGTTTCCGGCATCGAGGGTTCCGCCGCCGACATGGTAGGCAACGCTTTGCGGCACACAAACCACGCGCCGACCGCGTGCCCTCAATCGCCAGCAGAGGTCAATCTCTTCCTGGTGCGCAAAGAAACGTCCGTCGAGTCCTCCGGCGTTTTCCCAGTCCTCGCGGCGAATCAGCAGCGCGGCGCCCGTAGCCCAGAAGAGGTCGCAGGGAGAGTCATACTGTCCCGTGTCGCGTTCGACGCTTTCCATGATTCTTCCGCGGCAGAAGGGATAGCCGTAGCGGTCGATGAAGCCTCCGGCGGCGCCGGCATACTCAAAACTTCCGTGGTCGCTTTGCGCACAGAGTTTGGGCTGACAGGCTGCCACGTCGGGATTGGCTTCCATGAAGTCAATCATGGGGCGAAGCCAGTGCTCGCCGACCTCCACGTCGCTGTTCAGCAGGAGGAAGAAAGGGGCTTCGACCTGCGCCAAGGCGCGATTGTAGCCTTCCGCAAAACCGAAGTTCTCGCCCAGCGGCAGCCACTCCACTTCGGGAAATTCTTTCGTGACGCACTCCTGCGAATCGTCAGTGGAACCGTTGTCCGCCACAATCACCGTGCCGTCCGTCCCCGTGCCCTTCACGACGGAAGGGAGGAAGCGACGCATCATCGTCGCGCCGTTCCAGTTGAGAATCACCACCGCAACTTTTCTGTCAGTCTTGATTGTCATGACACATATATTATTATATAGTACTCCTTATTATTATATATAGGAACTCCTCCGTCCACGTTCTTCCCGTCTTTCGTCAAATCTCGAAGCTCTCCATGCAGGCTCCGTCGTCGCAAAAGCCGCCGAGGCGGACGCGGGAGATGCTTCCGTCCTCGGGCGTCGCTCCTTCGGGACAGCGCACTCTGACGTAGTTGTCGGTGAATCCCGCCATGGGCTGTCCTTCTCGGGCGTGTTCCCAAAGCACCGGGCGTTCCGTGCCTTCGAAGTGCGCATAGTGTGTGCGGCGCTTCTGCTCGGAGAGTTCCAACAGCCGGGCGCCGCGTTCGCGTTTCGCCTCGGAGCTGACGGGACCGGGGATTTGCAGGGCGCGCGTGCCGGGACGTTCGCTGTAGGGGAAGACGTGGAGTTGCGAAACGTCCAATCCGGCAATGAAATCGTAGGCACGGTTGAACATGTCTTCCGTTTCGCCGCGCATGCCGACAATGACATCGACGCCGATGAAAGCATCGGGCATCCAACGTTTGATTTGCTCCATCTTGTGGGCAAAGAGAGCGGTGTCATAGCGGCGGCGCATCAGTTTCAACACCTCGTCGGAACCGCTTTGCAAAGGCACGTGGAAATGGGGCATGAAGGCGCGCGATTCCGCACAGAAGCGAATGATTTCGTCCGTCAAGAGATTGGGCTCTATGCTGGAGATTCTGTAGCGCGCAATTCCTTCCACCTCGTCGAGCGCACGGATGAGGTCAAGGAACGTTTCTCCCGTGGAGCGTCCGAAGTCGCCGGTATTGACGCCCGTCAGGACAATTTCTCTTCCTCCGCGAGCGGCGACGTCGCGTGCCTGCTCCACCATCGACGCGATGCTGCCGTTGCGCGAGCGTCCGCGAGCAAAGGGAATCGTGCAGTAAGAACAGAAATAGTCGCATCCGTCCTGCACTTTCAGAAAGAAGCGTGTGCGTTCGCCGCAGGAGCAGGACGGCGCGAAGGTTTTGATTTCGCCCAACGGTCCCCACTCTTTCTCGTGACACGCCCGCGCTTCCTTTCTCCGGTCGGCAAGTCGCTGCGCCAGCAGTTCCGCAATGCGTCCCTTCTGTTCCGCTCCGACCACGAGGTCCACGCCTTCGAGGCGCGCAATCTCGTCAGCCTTGAGTTGGGCGTAGCATCCCGTGACCACAACAAAAGCGTCGGGGTTGCGGCGAGTCAATCGGTGAATGGCTTGTCGGCATTTGTGGTCAGCCACTTCGGTGACCGAGCAGGTGTTGACGACACAAATGTCTGCGCCCTCGCCTTCCTCCGCCGTTCGGATGCCGAGTCCTTCCAAGCGGTCGCGCAGAGACGCCGTCTCCGCGAAATTCAATTTGCAGCCCAGAGTGATGTAGGCTGCCTTCAGTCCGTTCAAAGAATTCATGCTGCAAATTTAAGAAAAAAGGATGGGACACACCCGCCGCGCCGCCGCCTCAGCGCCGTTTCGGACACAAGAAGAGAAAAACGCAAAGCAAACGCCGTCATTTGGGAGTCGGAAGGAAGGAATAACGAAAAGCAAGTTGAGAAGAAAACATACCCTCAAATTGTTACCCTCGGTTGGCAAAGAAAAGAGATATGTAACGAGATTGTTAAAATGGAGTTCTTTTTTCCAAAAAAAATGGGGAAAAGTTTGGAGGGAATGCGAAAGTCCGTACCTTTGCAGCGTTTTAAAAAGACAATTGATTGTTTTACTAAAAATTTTTACATCACACACAATGAAAAAGTTAGTTTTCATGTTCGTAGCTTTCGCAGCTATCTCTTTCGCTTCTTGCGGTAACAAAACTTCTGACGCAGCTGCTACTGACTCTGTAGCTGATAGCACTGTTGTTGATAGCGCCGCTGACTCTGTAGTAGCTGACTCTGCTGCTGCTGACTCTGCTGCTGCTGACACCGTAGCTGAACCCGCTGCCTAAATTTCGGCACGTCGTTTCAGCCCTCGCGGCTAAAGCGAAACTCGCGAACAACGAGAGAAACTGAAACCTGTGGAACCGTGTTCCGCAGGTTTTTTTGTGTCGTTGCGAATAGGGCGATGCGGGATGACGGTCGGGACGTTTGCAAAATTTTCTGTCCGTTCCAACAATATTAAAAAGTTATTGCTGTCCAGTAAAAGTATTTCTCAGCCGAATGGTAAGGGCTGCAAGCCCGATGAGCCCGACGA
>JBJEAG010000035.1:0-4115 GCA_051868855.1 Alloprevotella sp.
TCGCTTCACCCTGGGCTAGAATCTCGGTCGCCTGCGGCTCCCTCGTTCGTGCTTTTAGCACTCACCATGCGGTTAATAACAATCGCCAAACTTTTACCGGACAGCAATAAAACTTTTTCGCGTCGCAAACTTTTCGCGTCGCAAATTAACGAAAACCGGCTGCGCGAATCACTTCGGGCAGCCGGCATGAAAAGAATTACTTTTATACCTGTGAGGATAAGACCCTTCACAAGTGGGGTTCAAGGAGTGGGGCGAGCGTGTCGCCCCGCACCATTGTGTTCATCAGTCTTCGGAACCGTCGCTCCAGTCGGCGCTGTTCCATCCGCCGCGACCTCCGGAGAGGGCTTGGTCGGTGTCTTCACCGGGGACAATCGTGATTGAATCCCCGCCAAGGCTGCCGCTCAAGAGAGCAGCCTCTGCATAAAGAACCACTGCTTCGGAAGCAGGTTTGATATATGCCTTTTTCATGATTATGCTGTATGTTTAAAAGATGAATAATGGGGGAAATCAACGTGCGATGAATTTCTTGCCGTTTTGGATGTAGAGGCTGCCCTTCACGGTCTTCATGACGCGGCGTCCGCTGAGGTCGAAGACGGGAGCGTTGCTTTCAATCGTGCCGTTCACCACGTCGAGGATGGCAGTGCTTGTGCCGCCGAAGTTGAGGGCGATGGCGCCGCCTTCGCCGCTTGCCACGTCAGAAGCGTTGAGGAACGCCTTGTTGGCTGCGATGGAAGTGAGGGAAGCGCTGGGAGCAAAGAAACCGATGCTGTTGCTGGTGTTGCCCTTGCCGAGCACGAGGTAGTTGCTGAGGTTTTCGGTCACGGGAGTGAGAGAACCGATCAGGCTGTTGCCGCTCACGGGGTCAGCGGAAGCGCAGATGGTGAGGGTGACGGAGGTGTTTTCGTCGCTCTTGATGACGAGACCTGTCTTGGCGGGCACTGCGTTCTCTTGTGCCGTCATGGTGAGGGCAGTCTTGTCGGCGCTGATTTCGCCGGTGTAGAGACCGCTGCCTTGTACGGCGAAGGGAAGGTAGGCAGTAGCGTAGTTGGAAGTGCCCACGTTGGTGAGAGCGACGTCAACAGTCTTGGCAGGAATTAAGTACCACTGAGATGCACCTGCGTCAAGTGTCCATCCCACAATCTTGTAGCCGAGAGTATTGGCTACGTGAACGAAGCGGTAGTTTGCGTCATCCGATGAGGATTGGTCTTGCAGGCGGCAGAAGGCACCGGAGTGAGTCAGAGCGTATGAACCTTTCGTTCCATCTTCTTCAACGAGGTTGGTGGCAGTGCTTTTGGTGATGACACCCCAATACTTGCCCTGCGTCATCAACTGATAGTTGTCGCCGTCAGCCACGAACTGCACGATGGTTCCAACGTTGTTCTCATCGGTTGTGTTGCCGTAAAGAACGGTGGGAGCAGAAGCGGGGTTGGCAATGTAGGTGTTGTAGAGAGGAGAATACAGACGATAGTATTTTCCGACTTCCACTAGATTGAACTCTTCTGCGGCGATGCTGGTGTTGTAGGCTTCCACTGTCGGAATCAATGCAGTGGCTTCGGTGAAGTCAAACTTATAGTCGGGGTGCAGAATCTTGGCGAGTTCGTCGCGGTTAGCTTCCACGTAGGTGCTTCCATAGACTGCACCGTCGGGAGCGTTGATATAACCTAACAGTGCGTCTGCATCCACGTTGAGCACTTCCATCGGAGCATAGAATTTGATGGAGGAACCATTGTCAGCATCGCCCCAATAAGCCACAGTGCTTTCTTGCTTATTCATGTAGTTGCCGTCACTCTTGGCGAAGCATGACCAGTGGTTCTCATTGCTCTCGCTCAAGAACCAGGTGTAGCTGGCAGGATTTTCCTTTACTTGAGGATTACCGCTGCCGTATGCCATCTTCTTGGTGGCATCTTCAGAGCTGACGCCGGCTCCTTTGTTGTAGATTTGGAAACCATCGATGATATTTCCGGTGAAGCACCACCACCATCCGTCTTCGGCAAGAAGAGTGGCTGCATTTTCCTTGAAGTTGGCTGCATCGTAGGTGCTGTTGGCTTCCAAGTTGGTGGAAAGAGCAGTGAACTTGATGAAAGTGTCGCTGTTGGTGTTTTGGTGCATCAGCATGGCATACCACTTCGGATTGTCAAGGTCGGTGGTTTTTGTGAAAGGAAGAGTGGCTTCTGAACCTTTGATGTTGACGCAGAGGTCACAGTTGACGGCGTCGGGTCTGTTGTCGGAGTTATTATTAAAGTAGCCCAAAGTCGGCAGTGCGGAGATGGCTTCTCCGGCGTTGATGACCTGAGTCTTGCTTCTATAGCCGGAAGCGCCGTCCATGGTGAAGCGATAGGTCACGTTGAAGTCTTGCTTGGGACCGTGAGTCAGCACAGCGGCATCTACGGGATAGAATTCCACGAAGGCGATGGATGCAGGGTTAGCATCTTCCCAAGAGTCCATCTCTCCGTCTCTGGCATGATAGAAATGACTGACAGAACTTGTGGAGAGGAAGAATGTTCCTTCTGTTGTCGTAGTTGTGTGACCACCCAAAGTGACACTTCCGGAATGAATTTTCAGAGATGCTTTGGAAGCGTAGGATGTCAAAGATTTTGCACCGCGGCTCGGTTCCGGCCAGCTGGCGAGTTTGTTGACGGTGGAGATGGTGTAGGTGTCATCTTCTTGTTTTTCCACGTACCAAAGATAAGTTCCCTGAGTGGTGTTGTCAGCCACGGGGTCGGTGGCAGTCTTGGCGAGGTTCTGTCCCACGGCTTCCTTGGCAGGCTTAATCCAGCCGTTGGTTTTGTTGGTGTTCACCTCTTTCAGCATGTAGTAACCGCTGGTGAGGTTTGCCAAATCCGTCACCTTGGTGGTCGGAACGGCAGTCACACCGTTATAATAATCTTTGTCAGCCACGGTCACGGGAATGATTTTGTATTCGCTGTTAGTGCCGGAGTTGGAGTTCCAACCTGTGAAAGTGCTGGGATTGCCGTTCCAATAAACACCGGAGCTGGAAGTAGTCACCAGCCAATTGCCATCAGAACCGTTCTCGGAAATGCTCACCTTGTCGCGGTTGGCAGCCAAAACCACGTAGGAGTCACCACCCATACTTGCCACAGGAATGTAACGACCGGAGCAAGTGCTGAAGGAGAACTTGCCGTCATCCTCAGCGTGTGCTTGGAAGATGTAGTCGTAGGAACCATTCACGGCGGGAGCAGCGCTGAGTGCATCCAAACGTCCGCTTGTGGCGTTCTCGCAGACGTAGGTATTACGTCCCACATTGTAGAGGAGATAATAACCTCCATCAGTGATTTCAGAAACGGAAGTGATGTTGGAGCCAATGGTCGCAATCACCTTTTCCGCCTTTGTTTGCAACGCGCTGAAGCAAGTCAGCAGCAATGCAAAAAGAAAAGTAAACTTTCTCATTGTAGTTAATTATGAATTAATGAATAAAAGAGATTTGCTGCGGGAAGGGTCACCATTTCCGAGGATTGAAGACCGGCGCGGGGCAATTTCCACAATGAGAGAAGAGAATCGTGTCTTCGGGGTCAGCCGAAGGAAGAAGACGGAACGGCACAAAAAAATGTGAGCCCCTTTTCATTCTTAGTCAGTAGGCTCTGGAAAAACCTGTAAAAGTAAGAATGAGAAAAACAGCTCACATCTGAGGCTATGCAATGCACCCAGTTCTCCCCCGCGAAGGGGAGAAAAGGGGGTACAATCATACCACAGTGGAACAGCTTTCAAGTTCTTAACCCTTTTACAACAGTAGATTTTCCAGATTTACTGACGGTCAGAAACTCTTTGCTACCCTCAATGTAGTGCAAGCGCTTGTCTTAACTGCGCATAGATGAGCGCGGAAGAGACTCCCGTTTGCGGGGGCAAAAGTAATGATTAATTACGAAAGACGTCCCATTTGCGAGCTGTTTTTCTTTGCAAAATTAATTTCTCGTCATGAAACGCACCTTTCTTTTGACTTAATTTTCTGCGAAAAGTGTCGTTCCCGGCATCGCTGACGCTCGTTTCTTTCCGCCGTGGCAATACTCTTTCCTTGGGTGGCAACACTCTTTCCTTGGGAGTCGTTACTTACCGCCCGTTGGACGGTAAACTTACCGCCCGTTGGACGGTAAACTTAC
>JBJEAG010000036.1:0-17393 GCA_051868855.1 Alloprevotella sp.
TTTGGAATAAGATTGCCCCCATCATTGCGCAACTGGGAGAGCGTTTGGACATTTCGACAGATCGAGCGCTGGTGCTCTTCTATGAATCCGAGGTGTGCACTTTCCTTCACAACAAAGAACTCGGTTTGCACTTGATGAGCGACACCTACATTGTGAACGACCTGATAGAGGAACTCAGAAGGAAACAATAGATTCAAAACGAGAGAAGGGAGTAAAAGCATATCAATAACACTGAAGGAGGTTTCCAAGCAAAGAAATGCTCCTCAAAAGAATTCTCATTGCCACGGCTGACAAATTCGTTTCTGTCTGCCGTGGCAACATTTTTTTCTTGGGAGTCGTCATTTTTTTCTTGGGAGTTGTTAGTGTTCATCGTTACGGTGAACACCTTTCCGCCGTAACGATGAACACCTTTCCGCCGTAACGGTGAACACGTGTTCGCCGTAACGATGAACACTGACGGGAATAGCGGACAAGAATGACAAATCGGCGGATAGAAATGTCGCCACGCCGTCCGCAAATGAGTTTTTGGGGGAGTTACGCCACGTTGCTACGGTTATCTGTTGTTTTTCAACGCCATTTCATCTGCCCTTCAACGCCATTTCTATACTATTTAAACGCCATTAAAAAAGTGGCAGCCTAAGTTTGACAACAGTTTGGCAACAATTTGGCAACAGCCCCACATTCGCGAAAGCGACGGAACTGTCGTGCAGTCCCGTCGCCTCCGCTTTTCACTCACTTATTTCTTGGCAATGGTTTTCGCCGTCGCCGGCATTGCCTGCCATTGCCAGCCATTGAATCATTGGCGTCTGTAGATCATATTCTGATTCGGTTGCGAATACCAGTTCCAATTTTCTTTGTCACTGAAGTTGCGTCCCCATTCTCCGATGTAGGGATAAGCCGCTTCCACTTTATGCTTTTCGAGCGGCCATTCCCAGTCGCCTGCCACGCAGAGCACCTGCGGAACATCGTGGTTCTCGCCGAGCATGATGCTGCTGTCAATGAAAACCTCCTTGCCACTTTCATCCACCACACTGATGCGGAAGAGATGGCGGTGCGTGTCCATGGTGTATTGTTCGGGCCAGGGGAGGTTGTCGGCAAGCAGGACGGGGTCTTTCTTTTTCTCGTCATATTTCGTGTTCACCATCTCTCCCTTCTTGATGTCGAAGAGTTGGTGGACTTCGCCGAGAAGAGTTTCACCATAGTAGATTTGAGTGTCACGCTCTGCGCCCGCTGCGAGAAGCCAAACGGAGACGGTGTGGTTCTTCGTGTCGGGCTTCACTTTGAGCACCACGTCGTTGAAGTCGAAATCGACGTCCATTCCGGCGTTCTCGAATCCAAGCGTCCAACATTGGAGGTTCTCGTCTTCTTCCTCTGAAGGAGTGACAAATTCGGGGTGTTCTTCGATGGCTCCTTGGTTCATGCTGCTCTCCAGCGTCTCCGGCGTGAAGACGGGACGGAGTTTCTGACCCTTCGAGTTGGAGAGGGCGAAGGTGACGTCGTTGCAGTCCTGATCGCCGGCGCTGGCACCGTCGTCGAGTCCCATGAAGGTGAAGTTGTCATAGATGGCAATGGCGCTGCGGTGAAGCCCGCTGGAATTCATCGGCGCAAAAGAGAAGTTGGTGGTCTTGGCAGGAATCCTGTCTGCAGGCACACCGAGTTTGGTGAGACGACTTTTCTGGTCGGCACTTATGCCGGTGTTGGTGGTGAGATAGAAGCCGTAAGCCTTTCCCTGCGGGATGTCGAGTTTGAAGGTCAGACCGCGCATGGCAGTGATTCGCTCGCCGTATGCCTCATTGACGAGCAGGGTGTTGTAGGCGTCGTCCCCGCGTCGGCGGCTGTCGCCTGCCACTTTTCCGCTCATGCCGGGCAGTCCCTCACCATCTTTGTAGTCGAAGTTGGCGTCCTTCCACTCGGGAACGTTGTCAATCTGATACTGCACCTTGGCTTTGCCGTCATAGTAGTCATAGTAGTGGGTGTTGGCAATGTCGTGGTATTCGATGTCGGCGTATGAACCCGGCGTGTGGGTGTAGTAGCCCAGGATTCGGGAGTCATAGGCTCCGGTGTGACCATAGATGAAGGAGAGATAGACGGGCTCCGTGCTGATGAGTTCGCCTCCGGCAGCAGTGGTGCCGGGTGCCATAATCTCATAGTCAATGATTGCCGCATTGGTTCTCGCGGGATTCACTGCCTCTTTCAGCGCGAGCGCCACGTCGTCCCACGCCCAAGCGCCGAAGTTGAAGTAGCCGCAATTTGCAAGGGGGCTGCTACCATAGAGTCCGGAGTTGGTGGCGGCACGCTGCACGGGTGCTGCGGCGACGGGGGCTTGGTCGGTCTCGTCGTCGAAGACAACGCTTTCGACTTGGCGCGGTTCGCCGGTCAGTTGCACGCGGCGGAACTGCCGACCATGGATGCCGTCGTCAAAGACTACGCCGAAACTGTTGCCGATTCCCTGAGGCACATCGACCAGAACCACGTCCTTGTCCTTGATGTCCTTCTGCGCCAGCACGACGGTGGTACTGTTGCCGACGCTCTGCACGGTGATGGTTCCCTCGGCGGGAGCGGTCACGTCAATTTCCACGACTACGTCAACGGTTACCGCATCCAAGAGGCTTGCCGAATCCTCCAAACGACCTGCGTCACAGAAAAACTGACCATGGCGGAAGTGGCAGACCGCTGCGGCTTCAACTCCGTCTCTTCCTTCAACCGCTATTTCGCCAAAAACCAAGGCATGACCCCCACCGCGTTTTTGGCAAAACAGCCGAACGCAAAGCAATAGAAATTTGAAAGGAATCAGAAACTCCCAAACTGAGGACGAAATCCTGCCGAAGCGCACCCGATTTTGTCCTCTTTTTTCGTGCCAAAGCCACAAAACGCATGGAAAAAAACCACCGATTTTGCAATCTAACCGCACTTTTTCTCGGTCAATAAAGCAAACTTCGGTCAATAAAGCAAAAAGTGAGGTTCGTCACCAATTTTTCTTGGTTTGTATGCAATCATTGTTCTAACTTCGCCTACGCTGTTCCTCCCAACACCTTCTTTTTTCGTTCTTCAATCACTCCGAAGAACCGAAAATAACCGAAGGAAACGAAGGGAACGCTCTGCAATAATAACTCACATAAGCATAACCGCACACACTATTACCAATTATCGCCGAGGAGGCTGTGTCGTCAATTCATCCGCACGACGCAGCCTCATTTTTTGTCTGCACCGCAGAAGAGTCAAAAATGTTTGGCGGGAAGAAGATGACACTACTCCGGGCACCTGCAATTCATCAAACAACACGGTGAGAAAAAATAAAGCCGCTTCCGCGGCTTTACCGAGGGGGTAGCGTAAGCCCCACACCTCTAACAAGGGAACGTTGCCCTGACGGTCATTGCTGACAACGCAAAGGTAATGACTTATTTCTTAAACCAAACACCCAACCTGCAAAACAAACAATTACTGCTGCCCGGGAAAGGGCAAAGCGACTTAATGAATTGAACACGTTGATGTTTGCGGTGGGCAAGCCACCTTGACCGGATGGAGAGGGCAGCAGGCCCGATGAGGGAGCGCAAGCGACCGAACTATTAGCCCAGTCCGTAAGGGCTGGGTAACGAAAGTCCCCCCAAGAAAGAGGGCTGTAAGTCCCGATTTCTTTTTCAACAACAGCGGTTTATTAAAGGAATCGGGACTTACAGCCCTCAAAATTACTACTACTGCCCTACCCAGGCCTCACGGCCTGGGCTATTGGTTCGCCCTCCTTCGTCGGGCTCATCGGGCTTGCAGCCCTCACCATCCGGATGATAAAAAGCACCAAACTTTTACCGGACAGCAATTATTTCCAACCTTTGTCTAACAGCAAAACCTTCGTTCTCGGACGGCGTGGCGTCGCTTTTGTCCGCCGCTTCGTCACTTTTTTTAGGAGTCGTCACTTACCGCTCGTCGAACGGTAAACATGCCGCTCGTCGAACGGTAAAGATGCCACTCGTCGAACGGTAAGTGACAAAGTCCGACTTAAAAGCGACGCCATGCCATGCAAAATCGACGCCACGCCGAGAAGAAACGCCCCAAAGAGGGGAGACACTTTTCGAGTGTTAAACCACTGAAAACGAGGCTTAACACCTTTTTCACGCACATCCGCGTCGTTTTGAGAAAATCCCCAAAACGACGCGGCACGTCTTGTTTCAAAGAAATCTTTTGTTTTCAGCGAGTTACGCTCAAAAAGTGTAACCCCTCTCCTTCAAAGCCTCGACGGCATTTTCCGCCATTTGTGAAGACGGTGAAGCCAAAATCCTCCATGAATGCTCATGAAATGGTTCTCATTTTGCAGATTCTGAGTGAAAACCTACTCGGACTCTGCGTCACATATCCTCCATGGACAGACCCTTAAGTTCAACTTGATACCCACGCAGGAAAGACTTGATGCACTCAAATTTCTTTTCCAACACATGAGCATTGAATTTGTGCGGATTGCGTTTCACCTCCGCCACCGTGGCACGACGATCCAACTTTTCAATCGCAATGAGGTCTATCTCGTTTTCGGTTTTCCCGTCCCACCAGTGCGACACTTCGGTCACTCGCTCCTGTTCGCCATATTGCTGACGGAAATATTTCTCCAAAACCATTCCGCTGAACTGAGGATAGTCCTGCTTGATGATTTCCAAGAGCAAATCGAGCTTTCCAAGTTCCACCACCGACCGATTGGCTTCCACAAAGCGAAACCAAAACATCAAGAAACAATCATCAATATAGAACTTCACACCCTGACTGTTGGGTTTTGCCCACATGGGGCGCCGTTTGCTGATGAGAGAATACTCCGTTTCGAGCGTATCCAAATATCTGCCGGTGTTCTTTCCGATGATGCTGTCAATCTCGGTCTGATTGGTTTTGCCTCTGGCGATGAGTTGAAGAATACTGTAGTAAATCTGATATTTCCTGCCAAACTCTCCCACCAAAAGTTCCGTTCCTTCCTCCAAAAAGATGCTTGAAGGACGGCACACGGCATGCAACATGTCCTCCCACGTTTTACAACCTTCGTCCATCAGTTGAGCCACATATTTCGCCACACCTCCCGTGATGGCATAGCACATCAAAAGGTCTTCGGAAGTATAGTCCGGATGGTGGTCGGCAAGAATCTGCTTGATGACCGCAGTCGAAAATGGTTTCAAATCAATGCTTGCTGTCTTACGTCCAAAAAGAGGTTCACGCCTGTCTTCAAAGATTTTGCGCATCATGGAGTAGATACTGCCACAAGCAATGAGATGGAACCGAGCCTGTTCGTGGTGTTTGTCCCACACTTCCTGGATTTGGCTGATGATGCTCTCGTCAATATCCATCAAACGCTGAAACTCATCGATGATGAGGGTGACCTTTGTTTGGCGCGAGAAAATCATCAATTCCTCAATGAGCGAAGCCACACGATTCGACTTTCCGTGGATGTGGAGTCCCAAAACATCTTCCACCTGTTGCTGAAAGTCCATGCACTGCAGTTGCTCCGCTTTCTTCCCCACAAAGAAATATAAATAGGACTTTCCTTCGAGCGCATGCATCATCAGCGTGGTCTTTCCTGTACGACGGCGCCCCATCAGTACGGTGAACTGAGCACTGCTTTCTGCCAAAGCATCCACACGTCTGATTTCCGCCATCTCTTTTACCCTATCGTAGAACTTCATAAACTTTACAAATTTGTAAATTACAAATAATTTATTTTGCAAAGATAGAGCAAACCATTGGAAAGAAGAGGGGTCTATCCCGGTTTTTATGAGTCCTAAGTGACACGGGAATTGGCGGGTGAGCGCAAAAAACGCTCAAACTGCTCGTGCCACCACTCTGCGCACGCCAAAATACATTTGTTTGTTGCAAAGATTTAATCAAAAGGGAAATATGTCCCACGTTATTTGGTATTTATAAAATAATGTTACTATATTCGCAGCGTCGGTCGCACCACAGCGTCACTTTGCGCTGCCACGAAGACCGGCAGACATATATTGAAAAGGCGTTTACTCAGCGCTCTTTCTTGACCATCTGAAACTTCGCAACTTTCAAAGGTAAAGTCAAGAATGAGACAACAGTAGATGCCTTGCGCAGATATGATTACTGCATTCAGTGTAAGGAGGGATTGGCTCTCCTTGGAAACGCACATCATATCCAAGCGTGAGGCTTTCTGCGTTGTCCGTTCAACTTTACCGGGCAATGCGAAGGCCTCAGATGGTTGGACGGACACAAGAGAAGGTTCTCACGCTTTTTTTCATACCCGATTAACCATCTGATCTTGAAGAGAACCCAAGATCGCGCAAAACCCCAAACAATATGAGAACACGTTTTCAAATTTTGTTTCTCTTCCTCTTTCTCTTTGCTGGAACAGCCGCGGCTCAATCCGGATGGTGGGATGGTAAGAAATCTGATGAAGGCATCAGTCTGACCGGTACACTCGGTCTGAACCTCAGCAGATTCACACACGCGGAAAGATGGGACGAAATCAAAGCCGGCGTCAATGTGGGCGTGATGGCAGAAAAACCTATCCTCAATTCTTTGTCAGCAAAAGTGGGTCTTTTCTACACCTTGAAAGGAAGCAAAGGAACAAATGACGGAGGTTTCGGAAGTACGCTCGTAACCACTTTTAATCCGGCATATCTCGAAATACCCATTCTCGCCTCCTATCGTTATGCTGTGAACGACAATCTGCGTTTACAATTTGACTTTGGACCCTACTTCGCCTATGGACTTCACGGAAAGGACAAGTGGGAATACACTTCCGGCATGCATGGACTAAAAGACTCTGAGGGTGAAAGCGACTTGTTTACCGGCGACAATATACTACTGCAACGCTTTGACTGCGGATTGCGCCTCGGTCCTCAGGTGATTTGGAAGAACAAGTTCTCCGCCTCTCTCGCATACGAATTCTCCATCATCAACATCTCAGAAATGGGAGGCAAAGTGGGCATCGGCAACTTCATGATTAACCTCGGCTACACGTTCTGCACATTCTGAAAGGATACTAATTAGTCAATAACTCAACAATTATACGATGAAAAGAATACTGATAATATTGATGACGCTGCTCCCATTGGCAGTCTCATCTCAAACCCTGGGCGAAGCCCTGAAAGGTCTTTTTGGCAAATCAATTAATGAAATAGCCGGTTCTGCTGCTAAAAATAATGGACAGACAAACCTCCAAAGGAATGAGCATTACACACTCTCTTTGGGCTATCTACGCCACTTCAACCCCGGCAAACTGACTGTCAAAAACAATTACGGCTGGTTACATTTCGACCATTTGAAGAGCAACGCTCCTTCTGCCGGACTTGTCCTTGCAAGCTACGATGAAGTCCTCTCCATCAATGGCGTTCCCGCATCAGATTTCAAAGACGCTCGAGAGGCAATGGAAGCTGCATCAACGCCGGGGGACAATGGGCGAGTAGAAATCGAGTTCTATTCCATGTCAGAAGATTCTGTCTTTTGGGCTTCCTTCGAGCCCGCGAACATTGTCACCGTAGGTCAGGATGAAAGTGATTTGACAGTTGATGGTGTCGCGACATTCAGCCAAATAAGATTTGAATATGGAAGCAGTCCGTCATGTGAAATTTTATATGACAAAGCGGTTGAAGATTGGAGTAAATACAGAAGAATTGCATTCCAACCTCTTTCTGACGACCCTCTCAAAGAAAAATCCTTCGCTGATATTGTGAAAAGGAATCTCATTTACTCCGGCTTTCCCTTCATTTTTGTGGATTTGGAAGACAATCCAGACCTTATTCTCACCCTTGCATTCGATGAGAACTCTCAGGTTCAGCGCACATACGTTCCGCCGACAACCCAATACGTGGAAACAGGCTCAAGAACAATGGTCACTTCGTATAAGAATAACTTATATATCAACTCCTTCAAAAAACCACAGCGTCGCGTGACAACAGGAGGATTCACTCACCGAGAATATGACGTGAACCACTTTCTGGAAGTCACCATCATGGATGCAAGAAAAATGCTGGATTCAACCCAAAGAACACCTCCCATTATTTGGCAATTGCGCTATCAAAAGAGATTTGAACGCCCCTATAGTTTGAAAGATGCTGCGTATAAGGTTTTTAAAGGGTGCACTGCATTCCCCGGAGGAACACCTGTCTTTGACCCTGTGTTGTGTTGGAACGGCATTTGTTGGGATCCCCAAAAGCCCATAATTACCTATATATATAGCAGCAGTCCGGCTGAAAAAATGGGATTGCAAGTTGGAGACGAAATCATTTCCATTGACGGCAAGAAGAGCATTAAATTCATGAGACAAGCAAGGCAAAATGGAAGAACGCACATGAACCCGAGCATCCAACATACATTGACGTTCAAAAATGGATGGTACAACATGGTCAATGACAAACGTATCAGTCCATTCGCTGACCTTGATTTTGATCTTCCGTTTGTCGCCGTATATGGGCAACTTGAAAACCAATATTACGATGACATTAAACGTTGGTATGAACCCAACGTGTTTACTCCCAACTCCGAACACGTGGTTGAAATCAAGAGAAACGGCAAAAAAATGAAACTCACCGGAGTGCTTTATAAAAAGATCTACTTCTTTGATGCCACACAAAACACTCCTTGATAATGATATTTTTTGAACAAACTAAACCTTTGGTAAAGACACCGATGAATCTCTGAACATGTTCCGTCAATGTAAATCCTATAATTGACACATATCTGTAAATCAATTGACAAACAATAATTTACATGAAAAGAATCCAAGAACTTTTCTGCGCTCTGCTCATCGGAATGCTGAGCGTGGGTTTCGTTTCCTGCGGAGACGATGATGATGCTCCCCTCGGTGCCAACGCCGCCGAAACATTCATTGGCACATGGACCGGTTACCGTGAAGCTCAGTTGCCAACAGAGAAATCCATGACCGCCAAATTTTACGAAGACGGCACATGTGAAATTTGGTGGTATGACAATCCTTTGATTACTTCCTATTACTTTAGTGGTGAGTACATCGTAACCGACAACCAACTTCGTTTAGTCGGAACGTATGGAGAAGAAGGTGATTGCCCGTACATGGATTACGACCGAACAGTTGCTTATTCTATCAAGAACGGAGTACTCACTTTCCACTTCGGTCTTGCTAATAGTTACCTCACTAAAGAAAACGAAGAGTAAGGTTTTCATCGCTATCTCTTACACACAAGAGATTTTCCCGACAACACGCCCTCGCGACACATAACTCGCGGGGCGTTTTTTATGAACAATTCATGAAAAATTGAGCACAAAACGACGCGGCACGCCTTGTTTTAAAGAAATGTTTTGTTCTCAGTGAGTTACGCTCAAAAAGTGTAACCCCTCTCCTTCAAAGCCTCGACGGCATTTGAAACCTGAAACGCGGCTCCGCCGCATTGAAACCTAAAGCGGCGCACAGAGTCAGCGCCGCCGCTCACTCCACGCCGGAATTGACCACGGGCTGGGCGGATTCGTCGGCGCAGAGGACGACGAGGAGGTTGCTGACGAGTTTCGCCTTCTCCGGTTCGGAGAGGTGAACGATTTCGTCCTTTTCCAAGCGGTCCACTGCCAACTTGACCATGGAAACCGCACCCTCGACAATCTTCTCGCGAGCGGTGATGATGGCTCCCGCCTGCTGACGGCGCAACATCACGGCGGCAATCTCGGGAGCGTAAGCCAAATAGTTGATGCGTGCCTCGACGACCTCGATGCCCGCCATCTGCAATCGTTCGTTCACCTGCTGCTCGAGGTGGTTGTTGATTTCCTCGCCGCCGTCGCGCAGGGTGACTTCCTTGCCGTCGCCGCTGTCGTCGTAGGCATACTGTCCCGCAACGTGACGCAGCGCGGCATCGGTCTGCACCTTGACAAAGGACTCAAAAGCCGCCATGCGACTCGCCACGGAGACGCCCTCGGCACCGGCTTTGCTGCCGGCAAGGGTTTGGGAGTCAATCTCGAACATGGCTTTGTAGGTATCTTGGAGTTTCCACACCAGCACGAGACCGATGAGCACAGGATTACCAATCTTGTCGTTCACCTTGATGGGATCGACATCCAGGTTGCGGGCACGCAGCGACAGTTTCTTCTTGTCCATGAAGGGATTCACCCAAAAGAAACCGGTGCGCGTGAAAGTACCCTTATATTCTCCAAAGAAAACCATGACGCGGGCTTCTCCCGGCTCCAACTGCATGTAGCCGGCAAACATGATGAGGAAGACAATGCCCAAGACGCACGAGAACACGACCGAGAAGACGAACATGTCCAACAGGAACGATGCGGCGGCAAGAGCAGGCAGCACGACTAACTGCAGAAACAACATTAAAAAGCCGTTGCGGACACCGCCGGAAAATTCAAATTCTTTCATGATGGGAAGGATTATAAGGAATGTTCTATAAGGTTATTATAATGCAAGGTTTATTGTTTAGACGAAAGGCAGCAGGGATTTGCTACACTTGTCTCAAAAATCAGCCTCCCGCAACAGGGCGAGCATCTCCTCTTTCGACATGGCGGCGCTGACGTCGGCACCTTCGAGGAGAGCGTCGGCGAGGTTCTTTTTCGTGACGTGGAGGGAGAGAATCTTCTCCTCGATGGTGTGGGAGGAGATGAGACGATAGACGGTGACAGGACGCTGCTGCCCGATGCGGTAGGTGCGGTCAGTGGCTTGGTCTTCAATGGCGGGATTCCACCACGGGTCGAGGTGGATGACATAGTCGGCAGCCGTGAGGTTCAGTCCCAAACCGCCGGCTTTGAGGCTGATGAGGAAGAGAGGCATGTCGCCATGCTGGAACTCCTCCACCAGCCGGGCACGCTCCTTGGCGGGAGTCGCGCCGTCCAAGTAGAGATAGCGCACGCCACGGGCATCGAGTTCCTGACGCACGAGCGCCAAGTGGGAGGTGAACTGGCTGAAGACCAAGGCGCGGTGGTGGCTCTGCCCGAGTTCTTCCACGAGTTGCAGGAAGGATTCCATCTTGGAGGAGGCTATCTTCACCTTGGGATTTATCAGCCGCGCATTGCAGGCAGCCTGACGCAGACGGGTGATTTCTGCCAGCGTCTGGATGGCTGTGTTCTCGCCGACCTCCAAGGCGGCAAGCGCTTTCTCGCGTATGTTGTCATAGAATGCCCATTCCTCGGGAGTGAGATCTATCTTTCGCATGATCTCCGTCTTCTGCGGCAGTTCGCTGAGCACCTCGGACTTGGTGCGGCGCAAGATGAAGGGCGAAATGATGCGGCGCAACTGCTGCTGACGTTCCTTGTCGTGGTCGCGCTCGATGGGAAGGATGAAACGCTCGTTGAACTCATTGAAAGAACCGAGCAGGTTGGGGTTGGCGAACTGCATGAGGTTCCACATCTCGCTGATGTGGTTTTGCAAAGGCGTGCCCGTCAGGAGGAGGCGGAAACCGGCTTGCAACTGCATCGCAGCCTTCGACATCTTGGTCTCGCGGTTCTTGATGGTGTGAGCCTCGTCCATGATGACGGTGGTCCACTCTTTAGACTGCAGGAGTTCTTCCTCGGTGATGAGAAGTCCGTAGGTGACGATGAGAATGTCGTAGGCTTTGGACTGCGCCACCATCTCCGTGCGTTCAATGCCCTGCTGTCCCAGCCACTTCACGTTCAGCGAGGGAGCAAAGCGGGTCAGTTCGTCCCGCCAGTTGAGCACGAGGGAAGTAGGGACAATCACCAACTGCGGACCTTGGGAGGCACGACTCAGGAGGAGCGTGATGCTTTGCACGGTCTTTCCCAAGCCCATGTCGTCTGCCAAGAGTGCTCCCGCGCCCCAAAGCGCCAAACGCGACATCCAGCGATAGCCCTCTTTCTGATAGCTGCGAAGGTCTGCCTGAATGTTCTTCGGAATCTTGATTTCCGCATCTTCTGCCGAACGTATGCGCTGCATGAGGTCCAAGAAGCCCTTGTCGGCATCTAATTGCAAGCCCTGCTCCGCCAGAGAATCCAGCATGGGAGCGTGGAAACTGGAGAGACGCACCTTGTTCCGCTTCCGCGTGGCGAGGCGGGAGAGGTTGTCGAGATAGGAGCGCAACTCGGAGGTGAGACGCACATATTCTTCTCCGCTGACCTGAATGAACGAGCCCTTTGACTGCTGCAAACGGTCGAGCAGGTCGGACATCTTGAGTTTCAACGTGGGACTGACCTCCACTTCTCCGTTCAACTCGAACCAGCCTGCGAGCGAACCGACCGAGAGATGGAAGGAAGAGGGAGTGAGCGCCTGACGCTTCACTTTGAAACGCTCGCCCTCCGGCCATTCCACCTTGCACTGCTTGGAGAGAGGCAGCAAACGCTCCAGCACGTCCAGACACTCGGCGGCGGAGAACTGCCACTCGTGGGACTTGGAGGTGAGACGTTCATAGTCCTGCATCACCTCCATCACTGCCGCCATATTCTCTTTCTCTCGCTTCAGGTTGCGAGTGGTTTGAAGACTGTTGCCATCCACATTGGTCGTGATGACCTCCATGCCCTTGCCGGGAGTGCACAAAGGAGGCGTCTTGCCGAAGGGGCGGGTGAACAACGAGCAACGAATCTCGTCCTCCACGGGTTGCATCTGCAGGATGATTTCGGAATGGGCGCGACATTTCTCAGAAACCTGACTGTCCTTCAAAAGTCCGCTCATGACGGTCACGTCCTTGCTCAGATTCTCCAGCAATCCCGTCAGTTTCGGCTTGGCTTCGAGAGGCAGACTGAGCTTGAGCAACTGCTGAAGAATGGACTTCTGCGTCTCTGACACTTTGACGACTCGGATTTTCTGTGCATTGACGCGCTCCACCACGAGTCCGTCCTCCAACTTGTCCAATTTGACATTGAGCTGAATCTTGAAATTCTTGTCCTTTTCCTCCACGGAGAGTTGGATGTTCCCCTGCTCCACCTCCAAAGTCTGTTTGGTGTCGGCATCAAAGACAAACGGATGCCCCACCAAAGCAGCTATCGCCTTTGCGCCGCTGAAAGAGTAATAGGTTCTATCGTACCAACCGTAGGACCTGTGACATGACACATGTTTGCTCACAGCATGGTCAACGGTTTGCATGCCTTCCGCTTGTCCTTTAGCAAAACGCTCCAGCGAAACGGCGCGGCCGGCGGTCCACGTCACTCCGTCGCGGCTGGACTGCACCTTGGGTTCTATAGTCCAATCTTTCGTATATACAAAATAGGCAAGGCGTTTCTCCGTAACCCCCTTTTTCTTCGACGACGACCGTGCGGGAGTGCTCATCATGAGCAAAGAGTCCAGCGTCTCTTCCCATGCCGGCTTCTGCACGTAGGGCTGCAAGGAGGGGTGCATGTCACTCTCCTTCGCCACTGCCTTCCCGCCCAAAGATGGTTCGTCGTGGAGGAACTCCAACTGAAGGAGTTTGAAGTTTTCCGCTTTGATTTTCTGCAGGAGTTCCTTAGCACCGGCGGGAGTCGGGAGGCCAAAATGTTTGGCAATGAGAATCATGAAGGAAGACTCCAAATCAAATCCCTCCGGCAAACAAGTCTTCCTCGATTTGATGGACGAAAGCCTGCCCCGGGCAATTTCCACAAGCATGCCTAAAGATCCCAGTCCAGACATGTCAGCGTCAAAAACCTTGCAAAGAGCCGAAATGGGAGCCTTTGACACGGAGGGCGAGGCATAAAGAAGAGCCACACCATAATAGAAATTGCATATTGAAGTGGGGAAAATATCATAATCCTCATCGCGCAATATCTTCCGGAAGCCTTTGGCAGCAGCGTCATATTCCCCTCGCTGAACCAAATCGATGTTCTCGAGCGAAAGTCGCAGCACTGGTTCAAGTGACGTGTCCGCCATGAGCTCCTGAAGACGAGCCTTGCGCAAAAGAACTTCATGAAGAGCGATAAAAGACTTGAAGTAGGTCAGATGATCCTCCACATAATAGGGAGACGGAAGAATCACCTTCTCAAAAAAATCAATGTCGCGTTCCGTACAGAAACTGTATCTTAATTTTCTTACGTAGCAATTAGCCACCCAATTTAATGGATCCTCACCGAGAGATGCAATGAAAACATTCCACTCTCCGTCACCTGCCACATGCAAAAGCACCCTCATCGGATAGGAGATGTCACAACAATTAAAAGAACAGGAATGAAGCTTTGAACGATGCAGATAGGTGGCATAACGTTTCCCCTTCATGAAAAGAACCACGGAACGAGTGAAGTCAAGCGTGGCATTGGAAAGCACAACCGACTCCGTGAGAACAGTCTTGAGTTTTTTGATGCGTGCTTCCAAATCACCTTCATCCACTTCCTCCATCACCTTTAACCACACAGCGGGTTTAAGATAATAGTATGATTGAACCTTATAGCTTACTTCTGTAAACGAACCAACGAGACCTTTCTTCATCCACGAGCCGAGATAGTCGTCCACTTTTCGTCGCCGCTCAAACAAAGAGACGATGTTACCAATTTGTTCCGACGTGAGATAGTTTGACGTCAAAGCGAAATAGAGAAGTGCTCGTGATTCCGCGAAGTCGGTGGGAAGAAGAATGTCTGCCATAAGGAAGAAGATTTGGGCGAGAAGAGGATTTGGTTGAAAAGAGAACTTGACCGGTGCGAAGAAGCACCTTGTCTTGTACAAAAACCTTGATTTTGAACGCCAAAATTAACTATGTTTTGCGAGAAAGCAAAACTTCACTGCAATCGCGTGCATAAAAACACGCCCAAATCGCTCATTCAACGGCTTTGCGCCCGGCAAAAGACTGCCAAATCACGGTTCAAAAAACAGCCTCGACGTTTGAATCGCCGTCCACAACACCGACAAACATCTTCCACATCATTCTCATCCACCTCGCCACGGCTGAAAATTTCGTTCTCAGACGCCGTGGCAACATTATTTTCTTGGGAGTTGTCATTTTTTTCTTGGGAGTCGTTAGTTTACGCTGGCGAGCGTAAGCGTTTTCGCTGGCGAACGTAAATGCTTTCGCTGGTGAGCGCAAATGCTTTCGCTGGCGAGCGTAAACTAACGGGAATAGCGGACAGAAATGACAAATCGGCGGACAGAAATGTTGCCACGCCGTCCGCGAACGAGTTTCAACTTTCCTCATAGAGGGCGTGTCAAAAGGCAAGTTTTGGCTTCACCCTCAAAGGTGCGTCATATATCCGCATCTCGGAGCACCACCATCCACTTTCACGGAATAAACATCGTCCCGGAAGCAATCTCTGTAAAAATGGTAATTATCCCCGAAGTCCGGGTAGTACAGGTTTCGGGAATAATCAGTTGTTTTGCAGCCGAAAACATAAATCAAAAAAATGGAACAATTATGATGAAAGCAATGAAGAAGTTTCTATTATTGATGCTTGGGCATGTGGACTATCTTCAACTGCTCGGCTGGTACGAAAAACAGTGATTCTAATAACAATGAAGTAAAAATGGAAAGAATTCTCTTTATCAACGGAAAGAAAACTACGGTGGAATGAACATCAGACAGATTTTCCTGGGAGCAGTGCTATTTGCTCCTTTGACTGCCTTTGCAGAAACTGTCATTGCTGACAGCGTGGAACTTGGTGAGGTGGTTGTGACGGGTACACGAAACATCACAGACATTCGACACCTGCCTCAAACTGTGACCATAGTGGGACGTGGAACTTTGACGGAGAGCCAGCGCTTAAACATCCTGCCCACATTGATGGAACAAGTGCCGGGACTCATGGTGACGAGCCGCGGAGTGATGGGCTATGGCGTGTCGTCAGGCGGAGCGGGAGGCATGATGCTTAGGGGCATATCCTCGGGAGCAGGTCAGGTGATGGTGCTCATCGACGGTCATCCTCAGTATAACGGCATCTATGGACACTCCATAGCCGATGCCTATCAGACAATGATGGCTGAAAAGGTGGAGGTGCTCCGTGGACCTGCCTCTCTTCTCTATGGTTCAAACGCCATGGGAGGAGTGGTGAATATCGTCACGAGAGGCATGGAGACTGACAGCAGCAAGACATACTTAAATCTTGGTGCTGGCTCCTGGGGTACATTTCAGAGCGAGGCAGGCTATAACCTCCGCCAAGGCAAGTGGCGCATGACGGCAAGCGGTCAGTACAGCCGTTCGGACAACCACCGCCCACACATGGGCTTCGAGCAGTATGGCGGTTTTGCTAAGGTGCAATACGACATCGACCAGCATTGGAGCGTCTTTGCCGATGCAGACATCACGCATTTCAATGCCTCCTATCCCGGCACAGTGTCAGCTCCGATGCTTGAGGCTGACCAATGGATAACACGCGGGGCGGTGGCTATCGGTATAGAGAACCACTATGGCAGAACGAGCGGACGACTGAGCCTTTATGACAACTTCGGACGACATAAGATAAACGACGGGTATAATGCTCTTACAGGTAGTCCACAGACGCGGTTGTTCCGTTCCAACGACGCCCTCATGGGATTGTCGTGGTATCAGAGTGGAATGCTGTGGGCAGGGTCGCGCCTCACCGTAGGCTTTGACTACCAGAACATTTATGGTCATGCCTATTATACCAACAGGGAAACGGGGGAAGTATTGGAGACGCAGAACAAGCAGAGTGGTGAAAAGCGCAACCATGAGTTGGCTGGGTATGTTGACTTGCGACAGGACATCTTCTCATGGCTCACGGCAGAGACAGGAGTGCGCTACGACCATCACACAGTCACGGGCAGCGAGTGGATACCACAGGCAGGAATCGTTGTCCGCCCCATAGAAAGCGGCGAAATGAAACTAATGGTAAGCAAGGGATTCCGAAATCCTTCCATGCGCGAGTTGTATCTCTACCCTCCATCCAACACCGACTTGAAGCCTGAACGCATGTGGAACTACGAACTCTCATGGAAGCAGCGACTCATGCAAGGTCGTATGCAATATGGCGTCAACCTCTTCTGCATCAATGCCGACAACATCATTCAGACCGTCCAGCGGCAGAATGTAAACACGGGTGAACTGAATAACAAAGGAGTGGAACTCGACCTGCAATATCGCATCAACAGTCATTGGCAGTTCAATACCAACCACTCTTGGCTCAATATGCACACTCCCGTAGTATCTGCCCCAAAATACAAAGGGCATCTTGGTGTGGCAATGCGTTATGACAGATGGAGCGTCAGTGCAGGACTGACGCAGGTATGCGGCCTTTACACGGCTATCGGCAACAACGAGATGACTGAAGACTTCACCCTGCTGAATGCCACCCTCAGCTACGCCCTTTGTCGTTCCGTCCGCCTTTGGATAAAGGGTGACAACCTCCTTGCCCAACGTTATGAATACATAGCAGGAATGCCCATGCCCCAAGCCACGTTTATGGGAGGCGTAAATGTTGAATTCTAATTACTACTTCATCCGTGCTCTCAAGAACAATTCATGAAACAATTCGTGAACAATTCATGAAAATTCGTGTTCAAATTCATTTTATTCCTTGATTCCGCTACAAAAAGTAGCATTTAAATTAGACATTTCTGCTTCATCGGGAGG
>JBJEAG010000037.1:0-4062 GCA_051868855.1 Alloprevotella sp.
GATTCCCAAGGCGTGGGAGTTTGATTCCCAAGGCGTGGGAGTTTGACTCCCAAGGCGTGGGAGTTTTGCTCCCAAGGCGTGGGAGTGTCAGTACCAAGGCGTGGTACTCGAATACCAAGGCGTGGTACTCAAAATACCAAGGCGTGGTACTCGAAATACCAAGCCTTGGTATTGACTTTTTCTGCTTTTTCCTACACATTTTCCCTCTACGCGCGGAAAAAGTGGACAGAATCAGCCATGTCACACTGATTCACTTGACACGACACCGGAAGTCGGTCTGCATTTCCTGACACACAACTCTACACTTTGAGGAATATCTTGTTGCGGAACATCCACCGGAGGATGAAAAAGAGGAGAGCGAAGTTACCGAAAGTCAGCCACGCAGGGTAGAAGTCGCCGAGATGCGGCGCGAGACCGTAGCTCACGGATTCCACGACGGAACGGAAGTTGATGACCTCGCCGAGCATGTAGGCTGCAATGGAGTTCATGCCGTAAATCTTTAACCAATCCACGGCGCGATGGTGACCGCGCACGTCAATGACCTCGTAGAACGCAGCGAGCAGGAGCATGCAAAGTCCGCCGGAGTAGAGCGCCATGCTGGCGGTCCAAATGCGCTTGACAATCGGCATGGCGAAACTGAAAGCGTAGCCGAGCACAACGAGCACCAAGCCGAACATCAGCAAACGAAGACTGACGCGGCGACGGTCGGAAAGGTTGCGCCCGTCGCGGATTATCTCGCCCGCCATGGCGCCGAGCAGGACGGTCACGCCGAAGGTGAAGGAGGGCAAGAGCCAAGCGTAGGTCGGGTCGCCTTGGAACCTGCCCAACACGGCAGCATCGATGCGCGACGCGAGATTTCCTTCCAAACTGAAATCGCCACACCACAGCATCGGCAGACTGTAGGCAAGCAGCAGAACGGCAAGCGCCAGCCAACGACCCTTTCGGTCGAAAAACAACATGACGAGTGCCGTCAGCAAATAGCCCGTCGCAATGGCTTGCAGCGTGTTCGTATATATATAAATGTGTGCCGGGTCCAATCCGAGCAGGTTTCCCTGCACGACCATGCCGAGGAGGAAGAGGATGAAGAAGCGGCGGAAGACCTTACGAAGCACTGCCCTCTTTCCGCCCTCGCGCAGCATCTTGCCGAAGGAGAAAGGCATGGACGTGCCGCTCATGAAGAGGAACAACGGCATGACAAGGTCCCAGAAGCGGAGACCTTCCCAGACTTCATGGTCGAAATGGTAGAGGACGGCACGCGCCCAGTCGGCATCGACGGGGCTGAGCAAAGCCCACAGAACGGGCTGGAAGAAGACAAGGAGGAAGAGGGTTAAGCCGCGGAGAATGTCCAAAGAGGCTAAGCGGGGAGAAGTTGTTTTCATTTTTGGGTCTAAAAGGTCAAAAGGGTCAAAAAGGTCGGCGCGGAGGGATTTCTGCAAGGTTTTGCCAAGGTTTTGCAGGGATTTTGCAGGGGTTTTGCAGGGGTTTTGCAGGTTGCAAAATAGTTGCAAAAGGGTTGCAAAAGGGTTGCAAAAGGGTTGCAAATGGTTGGCGGAGGGTGGCGCGGCGCTTACGCACCGCGCACAGGGGTTTTCTTCTTGAGTCAAAGAGTCAAAGAGACAAAGAGTCAAGAGTCAAGGGTCAAGGGTCAAGAGACAAAGAGAGACCACGGATTCACGGATAAAACGGATTTGACGGAGGTCGCGAAGACTTTTTGACTCTTTGACTCTTTGACTTTTTGTCTTTTTGTCTTGTTGTCTTTTTGTCTTGTTGACCGGAGCGAAGCGACCACCGACTCTTTGACCCTTTTGACCTTTTTGACCTCTTTGACCTCTTTGATAGAACTGAAAAGCGGGCACAGCCGGAATGACTGCGCCCGCGGAATTTCTAAAGGATGAGTTTAAGTTTCTCAGAGAGACCAGTCTTCTTTCGTCTTGCGAACGTAGGAAGCATAGCGGCGCTGAGCAGCCTTCTTGGTCTCGTCGAAGAGTTCCTGAGCCTGTTCGGGAAGTGCCTTCTTCAGAGAGAGGAAGCGAACCTCGTGGTCAAGATAGTCTTGGAAGAGGTCCCAATCGGGTTCCTTGCTGTCGAGGGTGAAGGGGTTCTTGCCTTCGTCAGCGAGAGCGGGATTGTAGCGCCACAGGTGCCAGTAGCCGCAAGCGACGGCACGCTTCTCTTCTTCCTGACTGCGACCCATGCCGCCCTTGATCTTCAGACCGTGGTTGATGCAGGGAGCGTAGGCAATGACGAGAGAAGGACCGGGATAAGCCTCAGCTTCGCGGAGAGCCTTCAAGCACTGTGCCTGGTCGGCGCCCATGGCAATCTGAGCAACATAAACGTAGCCGTAAGTAGCCTGCATGAGACCGAGGTCTTTCTTGGTGACACGCTTGCCGGCAGCGGCGAACTGAGCAATGGCACCCACGGGAGTTGCCTTGGAAGCCTGACCGCCGGTGTTGGAATAAACCTCCGTGTCGAGCACGAGGATGTTCACGTCTTCACCGCTTGCGAGCACGTGGTCGAGACCGCCGTAGCCGATGTCGTAGGAAGCACCGTCACCGCCGATAATCCACTGGCTGCGCTTGGTGAGGTAGTGGCTGAGTTCGAGGAGTTGCTGAGCGAGTTCGTGACCCTTGGCAGCACCTGCTTCGAGCATGGGTTTCATCTTGTCAGCCACTTCGCGAGTGATGGCGGCGTCGTTCTGGTTGTCAATCCAACGCTGAGCGAGTTCCTTCATTTCAGTGCAGGAGCATTCGCACATGATGACTTTGCGGAGGAGAGATTCGATGCGGGCACGCATCTTCTTGTTTGCCATCACCATGCCCAAGCCGAACTCGCAGAAGTCTTCGAAGAGGGAGTTTGCCCAAGCGGGACCCTGACCCTTCTCGTTCTTGCAGTAGGGAGTGGAAGGAATGGAGCCGGAGTAGATGGAGGAGCAACCGGTGGCGTTGGCAATCATCTGACGGTCGCCGAAGAGCTGAGTAACGAGCTTGACGTAGGGAGTCTCACCGCAACCGGAGCAAGCACCAGAGAACTCAAAGAGCGGAGTGGCGAACTGAGAGTTCTTGGGATTGAGTTTGATGTCCACAAGGTCTTGCTTGCTCTTGACGTTCTTGACGCAGTAGTCCCAGTTGGCTGCTTCGCCCATCTGACCTTCGAGGGGTACCATTTCGAGAGCCTTGACTCCCTTGAGACCCGGGCAGACGTCGGCACAGTTGCCGCAGCCGAGGCAGTCGAGCACATCGACCTGCTGAACGAAGTGCATGCCCTTCATGGCGGCGGGTGCCTTCATCTCGATGGAGCCGCCCTGATAGCCCTTCAGTTCTTCGTCGTTGAGCACGAACGGACGGATGGCAGCGTGAGGACAAACGAAAGCACACTTGTTGCACTGGATGCAGTTCTCTTTCTTCCAAACCGGCACGAAGGCAGCGACGCCACGCTTTTCGTAGGCAGCCGTTCCCTGTTCCCAAGTTCCGTCTTCGGAAACCTTGAAGGCGCTGACGGGAAGGAGGTCGCCATTCTGAGCGTTGATGGGGCGCACGAGGTCAGAGATGTAGGCGGGTTCGTCGCGTTCCACCTTGGCATCGGCGGGCAGAGAAGCCCAAGCGGGGTCAATGGCGAGTTGCTTGTATTCGCCGCCGCGATCCACAGCCTGATAGTTCTTATCCACGACATCCTGTCCCTTCTTGCCGTAGGACTTCACGATGAACTTCTTCATCTGTTCCACTGCGAGGTCAACGGGAATGACTTCGGTGATGCGGAAGAAGGCAGACTGGAGGATGGTGTTGGTGCGGTTGCCGAGACCGATTTCCTGAGCAATCTTGGTGGCGTTGATATAATATACCGTAATATTATGCTCGGCAAAGTAGCGCTTCACGTTGTTCGGCAGGTTGGCAGCGAGTTCTTCGCCCTCCCAGATGGTGTTGAGGAGGAAGGTGCCGTTGTCGCGCAGACCGCGGAGCACGTCGTACATGTGGAGGTAAGCCTGCACGTGGCATGCGACGAAGTTCGGGGTCTTGATTTGATAGGTGGAGCGGATGGGGGTGTCGCCGAAACGCAGGTGAGAGC
>JBJEAG010000038.1:0-17227 GCA_051868855.1 Alloprevotella sp.
AGGTCAAAGAGGTCAAAAAGTCGGTGACCGATTCAACCCTCAAACCTCTCAAACAATATTCTTCGCTAACTTTGACGAAACCTTGCTCAAACCCTGACCTTTTGACCCTTTTGACCGGAGCGAAGCGACAAATGGCTCTTTGTCTCTTTGACTTTTTGACTTTTTGACTCTATGCTCCCTTTGAACCCAACCACAACCCGCCTCAACGATGAGGAACGGAAGCGCCTGCTTGCGAAAGTACCTTCGTGGGCAGCACACGACGACATCGTATGTCCCACCCGGCTGGCGTGGGAGCAGTGCTCCGGCGAGGCGGCGGCTCGCCACAAAGCCGACGTCGCGGCTCGCCTGCTGCCACCCGAGAAGCGCGGCAGGATGGTCGATTTGACCGGAGGACTCGGCGTGGACTTCTCGTTCCTCGCCCCGCTGTTTCGCGAAGCAGTCTATGTCGAACAGCAAACACTGCTCTGCGACACGGCACGCCACAACTTCCCCCTGCTGGGACTCTCCCACGCTGAAGTGGTCTGCGGAAACGCGGAGGAATATCTCAACCACATGCCGCCCACCGATTTCATCTTCCTCGACCCCGCCCGCCGCGACAAGGCGGGACGCAAGACGGTACTCATCCAAGACTGCACCCCCGACGTCGAAGCCCTGCTGCCCCGCCTGCTGGAGAAAGCACCCGTCGTCATGGTGAAACTCTCGCCGATGCTCGACATCCGCCATGCCGTCAAGAGTCTGCAAGGCAGTGTCCACGAGGTGGAAGTGGTGGAAACGGCGGGAGAATGCAAAGAACTCCTGCTCGTGCTCCGCGCCGAAGGCACAGCCGACGAGCCCCGGATCACCGTGGTGCGCGACCGTCCCGTGCTCTCCTTCCTTGCCTCCGAGGAGAAGCAAGCCGCCGTCAGTTTCTGCGAGCGTCCCGCGCCCGGCGACTATCTCTTCGAGCCCTGCGCCGCCCTGCTCAAAGCCGGTGCCTTTCGCCTCGTTGCCGAACGCTTCGGACTGAAGAAGGTGGCGGCGGACTCACATATATATATAGGTATGGAGCCGCAGCCCTCCTTCCCCGGACGTTGCTTCCGCATTCGGGAGGTGACGGGTTTCGACAAAGCCGCCCTGCGCCGCCTGCGACAAGAAACCGACCGCGCGAACCTGACGCTGCGCAACTTCCCGGGAAGCACCGAGGCTCTGCGCAAGAAACTCAAACTGAAAGACGGCGGCGACACCTACCTCTTCGCCACCACGCTGCAAGACGGGAAGCACGTCCTACTCGTCACGCAGAAAGCATGAAGGCGGTGTGTCATAATAGCCAATCTGACGCACCTTTGAGGTTGTAGCCAAAATCTGCATTCTGACACGCCCTCTCATAAATCCTCTCCGAATAACTTCACGTAAACCATACATTTCCCATGAAAAAACTTTTCCTTTCCGCCCTGCTGCTCCTCCCGACTCTCGGTTTGACGCTGTCAGCACAGCAGACGCCCGACCTCATCCCGCAGCCCCGCGAAGTGACGATGCAGGCAGGCGAGTTCCGTCTTCCCTCCCAGCTGCGCATTGCTTTCTCGCCCTCGCTCGAACCGCAGGCAAAGTGGCTCGCCGAGAGACTCCGGAAATCCACCGGCTTCACGGCAAAACTCCTGCCCGGCAAAGCGAAAGGCGACATCGTCTTGACCCTCGATTCGCTCCAAGCCGCGAAGGCGGAGAGTTATGTTCTTGACATCCGCGAGAAAGGCGTCGTCATCACCGCCCGCGATGCCGCCGGCGCTTTCTACGGCTTGCAAACCCTGCTCCAACTTTTCCCCGCGCCCATCCTTGGCAACACGTTGACCGACGGCACGGACTGGAAGGCGCCCTGCCTGCACATTGCGGACAGTCCGTCGCACCCCTACCGCGGCTACATGCTGGACGTGGCGCGCTACTTCTTCCCCAAGGAGTTTGTGCTTCGGACCATGGACCGCATGGCAGCCTATAAACTCAACAAACTGCACCTCCACCTGATTGACGATTCTGGCTGGCGACTGGAGATTCCCGCCTATCCGCGACTGACGGAAGTCGGCGCCTGGGCAGGCGAGGGGAGTAAGCGCCTCGGCGGCTACTACACCTGCGAGGACGTGAAGGAGATGGTGGAATATGCCGCCGTTCGAGGCATCGAGGTCATTCCCGAGATAGAGTTCCCCGCCCACATCCTCTCCGCCGTCGCTGCCTATCCCCACCTCTGCTGCACGGGAAAGCAGCACCAAGTGCCGACACAGCATTTCATCAGCCGCGACCTGCTCTGCGTCGGACGTGACTCCACCCTCATCTTCCTCAAAGACGTGCTGGACGCCACGATGAACATGTTCCCCTCGCGCTACATCCACATCGGCGGCGACGAGGCTGTCTATGAACGTTGGGAACAGTGCCCGCACTGCCAAGCGCTCATGAAACGGGAGGGACTGGAAAAGACCTCCGACCTGCAAGGCTGGCTGACGAACAAGGTGAACAACTATCTCGTCAGCCGCGGACGCACCGCCATCGGTTGGGAAGAGGCACTGCTGAGAGGAAAGATTGAACGCCCGCTGGTCAGCATGGTGTGGCATCAAATCGGCGACACCATCGTGGCTCGCAAAGCGGGAGCACAGGCGCTGGTAGCTCCCTGCTACTACACCTATCTCGACTTCCCCGAGACCGGCAAGGAGGGCGAGGTCAAGGCGGCGACATGGTGCCCGCCCATCTCTTTGGCGAAATGCTATTCGCTTCCGCTCCCCGACAGCGACGCTTCCTCCTGCACCATCGGCGTGCAAGCCTGCATGTGGTCGGACCAGTTCATCCACGGCGACGTGTTGCAGGAAATACGTGCCATCGACGAGAACCGCTCCGAACGCTACATGGAATATTTCACCTTCCCGCGCCTCCTCGCCGTCAGCGAATTGGGATGGACGACCCAAAAACTTCGCTCCTTCGATGATTTCCGCCGCCGACTGTCCGCCCACTTCTCCCGCCTCGACGCCATGGGCTGCAACTTCCGAGTGCCGGAACCGCGACTGACACACGTGCCCTCGGCTGACGGAGAAAATAAGGACGGCTGGACGTTCACGCTCGAAAGTCCCGTCAGCGGTGCCCGCGTTGCCTACACCACCGACGGCACCGAGCCGCACGCCAAGAGCCGCACGGCGCAGCCCGGCGAGCAAGTGCGCGTTGCCGCTCCCGAACTCCTCAAAGCCGTCACCGTCTTTTCCGACACGAAATGCTCCATGTCGGTGAGCGGCGCGGACGCCCTGCCGAAATGAATCTGACTGATTTTTTCAGAAAATCGCAAAAAAATCACACGCGGCTGTAACTTTTCGATTCCTCAGCCGTCTTCCCTACAGAAAGCCCTCCATGAGTACAATAGATTTCCGACACGACCTGCTCCCGCTCAAGGACAAAATCTTCAGGCTGGCGCTGCGCATCACAGCGAACAGGCAGGATGCGGAAGACCTCACTCAAGACACGCTCCTCCGCGTCTGGACCAAGCGAGAAGAAATGGAGACGGTGAACAACCTCGAAGCTTTCTGCATGACCATCTGCCGAAACCTCGCACTCGACAAACTGGCTGCCAAAGAACACGCCAACCTCTCGCTCGAGCAAACCGAGACCGACACCTTCGACAACCGACAAACGCCGGAAGAACAGATGGAATGGAAAGACCGACTGGAGAAAGTGAACCGAATCCTGCAGGCACTGCCCGAGAAAATGAGAACTGCCATTCAACTCCGAGAAATCGAAGGAATGACCTACCAAGAAGCCGCCGCAGTCATGCGAATCACAGAGGAGGACTTCAAAGTTTCACTCCACCGAGCTCGGAAACTCATCCGACAACGGTTTGAAAACATCGAGAATCATGGACTATAAATATATCGAACAACTGCTGGAACGCTACTGGAACTGCGAGACCTCGCTCGAGGAGGAACAGATTCTCCGCACCTTCTTCACCCAGAAGGAAGTGCCGGCTCACTTGGCTCGCTACCGCGAACTGTTCATATATGAAAACGCCCAACAGGACGTCAGCCTCGGCAAAGACTTCGACGAGAAACTCCTCGCCGCAGCCGGAATCGAGAATGAGACCGGCAAAGAAGACCTCCGCCGAACCAAAGCCGGAAGATTCACCATCGCCCACCGTCTCCGCCCGCTCTACAGAGCCGCTGCCGCCGTCGCCATCATCACGCTCCTCGGCACCGCCACGCAGCACTCGCTGCAAATGGAAGAGAACCGGAACAACGGCGGATGGGACTATAACTCCGCAGCCTACAAAGACTCCTATCAGGACCCACAGAAGGCCTACGAGATGGGAATGGAGGCTCTGGAACTCTTCAAGGAAGGTCCTTCCACCGCTGCCGCCGACACGCTGAAGCCCGCCCCCGCCGAACACGCCAACCGGGCGGAGTGAGAATGACACGCAACTGACTGAGCAAACCCGAAAGCAAACACGGCGATGAAACGAACGCTCGCTCTCCTCTTCTCTTTGACGTGCACCCTCTGCCTCTGGGCACAGAAACAGCAGGACTTCGCAGCAAGATTCATGCAACTCCACGGAAAAGAAATCGCCATGGAATGCACCACAATCAGTCCGCTGATGATGGAACGGATGCTGCAACTCCCCTCGCTCGAAAACGACGACGCCAATCGAGACGCACTCAAACAGGTGAAAACCATACGCCTCGTCATCAACAAGGACAAACACGAAACCGACCGGGCGTTTGACCAAGCCGTCGAACTCGCCACCCAAAACGCTGCGCGCTATGTCTTGCAAGCGGAAAACACGAATCGCAAAATCTACACGCGCCGCCGAGGAACAAACATCGTCGAAATCGTGCTCCTCACAAAGCAAAACGGAGGATTCACCCTCGTGGACCTCACGGGAAACATGACGGAAGCCTTCATCCAAAGTCTGATGCACCATTGAGACGCTCGCCCGAAGAGTTCTCTCGGTTCTATTCAAGAAAGTAAAACAATCCAGATACCGCTGCCCCGTCTTGAAACGCAGGACGTAAAACACATTTAGTAAAACAATCTTTTTATAAACACCCTTGACTTCGGTCAAACCAACCTTCGACCAAGGTTTCAGTTCTCTCTCAACATCTCCTTCGGGAATCTGTCGCAAGGACAGAAGAATGCGGGAAACGCGCTCCTCAAAGTGTGTTTCCCGCATTCTTTTTGGGCGGTGTGTCATAATAGCCAATCTGCTGCACCGCCGAGGAAAAAGACCAAATGTCCCTTTGTCACCCCCATAACTCCCGCTTCAAATCGCAGCGAAAAAACGCGCGTGCCGAAAAAATCGTAACTTTGCACCCGACTCCCGCGGACAACACCGCGAGAGCACATCCAACCAAACCGAATCAAAACCACAGCAACTATGGCTCAGAAACCTTCCATCCCTAAGGGGACGCGCGACTTCGGCGCCGTCGAAATGGCGCGACGCAACTACATATTCAACACCATCCGAGAGGTCTATTCGCTCTACGGCTTCCGCCAAATCGAAACGCCCGCCATGGAGAACCTCTCCACGCTCATGGGAAAATATGGCGAAGAAGGCGACAAACTGCTCTTCAAGATTCTCAACTCGGGCGACTTCCGCGGGAAGGTGACGCCGGAGGATTATGCCGAAAAGAGCGCCGCCGCCCTCGCCTCCGCCTTCTGCGAGAAAGGACTCCGCTATGACCTCACCGTGCCCTTCGCCCGCTATGTCGTGCAGCATCGCGAGGAGTTGCAGATGCCCTTCAAGCGCTATCAGATTCAACCCGTTTGGCGCGCCGACCGCCCGCAGAAGGGACGCTATCGCGAGTTCTATCAGTGCGACGCTGACATCGTCGGCTCCGACTCCCTGCTCAATGAAGTCGAACTGATGCAAATCGTGGACGAGGTCTTCACTCGCTTCGGCATCCGCGTGGCCATCAAAATCAATAACCGCAAAATCCTGAGCGGCATTGCGGAAGTGCTCGGCGCCGCCGACAAGATTGTGGACATCACCGTTGCCATCGACAAACTGGACAAGATTGGCGTCGAGAAAGTGAACGAAGAACTCCGCGCCGCCGGACTCACCGACGAGGCAGTGGAGAAACTGCAACCCATCCTCAGCCTCTCCGGAACAAACGCCGAGAAACTCGACGTCATGCGCTCCGTACTCGCAGACAGCGAGGTCGGACTGAAAGGCATTGAAGAAGTGGCATTCGTCATGAACCTCCTGGAAGAAGCCTCGCTGAACAACGTGCTCGAACTGGACCTGACGTTGGCGCGCGGTTTGAACTACTACACCGGCTGCATCTTCGAGGTGAAGGCGCTCGACGTGGAGATTGGCTCCATCACGGGCGGCGGCCGCTACGACAACCTCACGGGCATCTTCGGTCTCCCCGGACTCTCGGGCGTCGGCATCAGTTTCGGCGCAGACCGCATTTACGACGTACTGACCCGTCTGGACCTCTATCCCGCAGCCACGCAGAGCGGTGCACGTCTGCTCTTTTTGAACTTTGGCGAAAAGGAAGCCGCCCACTGCCTCCGTTTGGCTGTCGCCGCTCGCCGTGCCGGCATTGCCACGGAAGTCTATCCCGACGCCGTGAAGATGAAGAAGCAGATGAGTTATGCGAACGCGCTCCAAGTTCCGTTCGTTGCCTTGGTCGGCGCATCGGAAATGGAAGAGCAGCGCATCTCGCTCAAAGACATGACCACCGGCGAGCAAGTCTCCCTCACCTTGGAAGAGGTCATTGAGAAGGTGAAGGAATGAGGCGGAAACGGAGCGAGCCCTCCCCGCCCCCTGTTCGTGGATGAACTGCCCGAACGAGAAAGAGAGGCATCCCCCGAACACCTTGCCCGAACATAAGAATCATCACATCAAGAATGTTGGCGCGAGCGCAATGAGTTGCGTTAGCGCCAACGTGTTGTTTGTGTGACGGCGGTGGCAACATTCTTTTCCGTCATCGAATTGCAACCGTCGCTGAGGTGAAACGAAATCCGGAAAGATACAATGAATCGTTGCTGCAAGCCAAGGTGGAAAGCATTCAAGGAGAACTGAGTCGTTACGAAACTGTGAAACTTTTAGGTTTGTCCATGAACGACATGTAGTTCTCCCCAAGAAAATGCGGGAGGAGTTCTTGGGATTGGAAAATTTTGCAGACCTTTGTGCCGTCGCAGCGCGTTGAAGCCTGCCTTCGGGACGGCTGTCTTAGACGGCGCGTTTCGCCACTTCCCCGAGAAAAACCCTCAAACCACATCTTTTGAATCTTTAAGGTAATATAAGTTACGCTCCTTATTATGAAAAAGTTCACTCCGTGGCTCGCCCTGTGCGCCACACTCCTTTTCCTCTGTTCTTCCTTCGTCAATCGTGCTGAGCAGAAAAGACTCGCGCTCTATGGAGTCGCCTTCTACAATCTCGAAAACCTCTTCGACACCGTCCACGATGCCGGGAAAAATGACTATGAGTATCTTCCCAAGGGCACGAACCGCTGGGGAAAGATGAAATATGAAGCGAAACTCCACAACATGGCTCGAGTGCTCAGCGAACTCTGCACGGACAAACTTCCGGTCGGTCCGGCTGTCATCGGTCTCTCCGAGGTGGAAAACGAAAACGCTTTGTGCGACCTCCTCGCTCAGCCGGCTTTGAAGAGCCGTGGCTACAAGTATGTTGATTTTCCGGGTGTTGATCGTCGCGGTGTGGAGTGCGCGTTCCTCTATAATCCCCGTTTCTTCCAGATGGAACGGAGTTTCGTCGTGCCCTACTACTATGACCCAGAGGGCAAGGTTGAGTCCGACCTTCTTGGCTTCTACACCGACGCCAACGGACAGGTACAAGCCTACGACGAACTGAAAGGTGACACGACCCACATCACCCGCGGTTTTCTCGTCATGCAAGGAAAACTCGCCGGGGAGCGAATGTTCTTCATCGTGAATCACTGGCCCTCCCGCGCAGCCGGAAGCGAAGCCCGCGAACGTGCCGGATTCCAGGTGCGCTGCCTCAAGGACGCGCTCATGAAGCAAGACCCCGCAGCAAAAGTCGTCATCATGGGCGACATGAACGACGATCCCGGCAACAAGAGCATGACGGTGCAGCTCGCTTGCAAAAGCAAACAGAAAGACGTCAAAGCGCCCGGCGACCTTTTCAACCCGTGGTATGACACGCTCTACAAACTCGGACAGGGCACTCTCCTCTACGATGGAAAGTGGAATCTCTTCGACCAAATCGTCTTCACCGGAAATCTTCTCGGAACAGACCGCAGCACGCTCAAGTTCTACCGTCACGAAATTTTCATTCGCGACTATCTCTTCCAGCAAGACGGACGCTACAAGGGAAGTCCCCTCCGCACCCACGCCGGAGGAACTTGGCTCAACGGCTATTCCGACCACCTTCCGACTTACATTTATCTCGTGAAAGAGGTTCAGTGACAAAACGCTCACACGTTGCCTTTCGGCGCGGTTTCATCGTGGATTGTTGCGCGCCGAGGCAAAATGGTTTCAAGTCCGATGCGGCTCCCGTCGTGTCGGATTTTTATTTGGCATTTTCGGTGTTTGCTTTGTGTGGCGTCGTCTTGTCAATCACATCGTTGCCAGCGAAGAAAACGCAAAAAATCTTGACAAAAATATTTTTGACTTTAACATTTCGAATTTTTCCACAGCGTCCGGTTCTCACTTTCTACTGAAAAGTTTTTCCTACGTTTTGACTCAAATTTTTGAGTCAAAGCATAGTGAAAATTTTCTTGGGAAAAATTCGACCGAAATCCTAACTTTTTTGTCTTTTTTCTTGGGAAAAGCGCACAAAAAAGGGGAGGAGCGCGGCTCCTCCCTTATCTCTACACAAATATACAACGAAAAAAAGCGAAATCCAAAAGTGTTAAATCGCGAAAGTGCGAAAAATCTTGACAAATGCTCCCTTCGCCGCGCAGTTTCCTTTATATGTTTTTCGCGACCTTTCCCGCTGCGTCGTCTTTGTTGGCGGCTGCGGCGTCGTTGCCAGCCAACGCCTCGATGTTTCGGCGGATTCCTTCAAATTTTGCCCTTTTTACCGCACTTTTTCGAAAGAGTCGGGTGTAGTCCTCCCGCGAGAGTTCCAACCAGTCCTCTCGCAGCATTGCCGTGAGGGCAGGGCGCGGCATCAGTTCCCGACAGTCCGTCTCGCGGGCAAAGCGCAGGTTCCACGGACAAGCCTCGGCGCAGCGGTCGCAGCCGTAGAAGCAATCCTTCATGGCGACTCCCGTGCCGGGAGGCAAAGCCCCGCGGTGCTCGATGGTCAGATAGGAAAGACAGCGTCTCGCATCCATCGTCCCCTCTCCGCTCAAAGCGTGTGTGGGACAGGCATCGACGCAAGCGCGGCAGGAACCGCAGAGCGCGAGCGGGGCGTTCGTGGCAGCAGAGTCAGTGTCGGCGTTGGCGGAGTCGGCAGTCGCGTCATCGTAGGCGTCAGCCTCTGCCGTCAAAAGTAACTCTCCCAGAAAGAAGTAGGAGCCCGCGCCGGGCAGAATGAGCTGTGTGTTTCGTCCGATGGAGCCCAGTCCCGCGCGCATTGCCCAAAATTTCTCGTCAACGGGTGCAGTATCTACAAAGGCTCTTGCTTCTGTGCCTTCCTCAAAGCCCAGTTCGTGCAGAAGCAGACGAAGTTTCTGCTTCATCACCTCATGATAGTCGTCACCGTAAGCATAGCGCGCCATTCTCCAACGTTCCTTTTCGCTTCCTTCGGAGAGGGGTTCCTTTTCACTGAGAAAATTCTCCTTCCCTCCGATGAAATCGCTGTTTTCATCACTTTCATCGCTGTTTTTGGCGGCTGAGTCGTCACGGTCGGCAGAGAGCGAGTGCGCGTAGTTCAGCGCGACGCACACCATCGTTCGAGCGCCGTCAAGGAGCAGGCAGGGGTTCAAACGCTTTTCCAGGTGCTGCTCGAGATAGTGCATGTCGGCATGACGTCCTTCCGACAAGAAACGACGCCATTCCGCTTCGCGCCAAGCGGGCAGTGGTCCGGGATGCGCCAAACCGCAGGCTGTGAAGCCGAGTCGGCGCGCAGTTTCTTTGACATGACGGGAAGAAAGCGTGGGCATGAACGATGTGTGGTGATTTTCCAAAAAAACGCGGTTTTATCGGTAAAATCCGCGTTACGTGCGAAAACGAAAAGAAGGATTTATTGGTAGATCAGCGTGGTCAGTCTGCTTTCGTCATAGATTTCCTTTGCCACGCTTTGGATTTCCTCCGCGGTGACCTCTTTCAGCGATTCGATGAGGCTTGCCACGTCTCGGTGTGTGCCGAAGTGAGCAAAGGTCTTGCCCATCGCCAGCGCATAGTTTTCAGCCGATTCGGAAGAAATGCCGATTTGTCCGCAGAGTTGTTTCTTGGCTGCGGCGAGTTGTGCGTCGGTCAGGGGCTTTTCGATGAATTTCCGCAACTCCTGCATCAGCAGTCGGCGGCAGCGTTTGACGTCCTTGGCGTCGCAGCCGAAATAGACGTTCCAAAAGCCCGTGTCGGGGTAAGTGTTGAGATAGGCATCCACCGAATAGACAAGTCCCGCTCGCTCTCGCAACGCAAGATTCAAACGCGAGTTCATCCCCGGTCCGCCCAACATGTTGTTGAGCAAAATCAAAGCAAAACGCCTCGGGTCACTGCCGCCGAAGGTTGGAGCGCCAATCAAAACGTGGGCTTGATGCGTTTCCTTTTTCACGACTCTCTCAATGCCGTTCAAACGAGGGCGGGGCACAGGCTGCTCGACGTTGGACATGGGCGGGAGTCCCGCGAAGTCAGATGCGGGAAGCAGACGCTCCATTCCTCGGACGATGTGGCGGAAGTCAAGGTCGCCATAGACAAAGAAGATGACATTTTCCGGGCGGTAGAAACGACGGGCGAATGCCTCGGCGTCGGCGGTGACGTAGGTGCGAAGCCGTTCCGCTTCTCCTAAGATGTCGCGCCCGAGCGGTTGGTCGGGATACATCAGACTTTCGAACTCGTCGAAGATGATTTCGGAAGGAGAGTCGCGATAGCTGTCGATTTCATCGCAAATCACTTCAATTTCTCGTGTGATTTCAGTCTGCGGATAAGTGCTGTGGAAAACGATGTCGCTGAGCAAGTCTGCGGCGCGCGCATAGTCTTCGCGGAGCACGGTGGCGTAATAGACGGTCTCCTGTTTAGTTGTGAAGGCGTTCAGGTCGCCGCCCACGCGCTCCAGACCGTTTGTGATGTGGCACGCTCTGCGGCGTTGGGTGCCCTTGAAGCTGATGTGCTCCAAAAAGTGTGCCATGCCCGACTCCTCGGGCAGTTCGTTGCGCGTGCCGGCTTTGACGACGAAACCGCAGTGAACCACTCGGGAGACGTGGGGCTCAAAGATGATTTTCAGCCCGCAGGGAAGCGTGGCTTCTTGATGAGACAAAGTGGATTCCATGCCGATGAAAACGGGATTTTTTGGAAGTTCGGGGACAAGCGGAGGAAACGCCGCTTTTATTTCTTTTCAAAGAATTTTCCCACAATCGGGAGTCGCGAGACGGGGAAGTCATGGTAGAGCACATGGGCGGCAAACAAAACGACGCAAACCGTGTTGCAGAGCAGACGGAGGAAAACATTTTCCACCCACTCGCCCGAGAGTTGGATGCAAACGAAGAAGAAAGCGGTCAGAACGACATAGACGCCCATGCTTTTCAAAGGATAGCGGACGGGATAGTAACGTTGGCCGACCACATAGCTCAGAAACATCGCCGTGGCGTAACCTGCAAAGCCCGCCCAGGCGCAAGCCATGTAACCATACTTTGGAATGAAAATGATGTTCACGGCAATCAGCACCGCGCATCCGATGCCCGAGAACCATGCTCCCCAGATGGTTTTGTCGATGAGCTTATACCAAAACGAAAGATTGAAATAAATTCCCATCATGATTTCGGCAGCCATGACGATGGGCACGACCTTCAATCCCTCCCAGTAGTCCGGCGCGATGATGTGCTTCAAAATGTCCATGTAAGCCATGACCATGAGAAACGCAAGCAGAGTAAAGATGAGAAAATATTTCATGGCTTTCGCGTAGGTCTCCCGATTGTCCTTGTCCTTTTGCTTTCCGAAGACAAAAGGTTCGTAGGCGTAGCGGAAGGCTTGCGTAATCATCGCCATTATCATGGCAATTTTCGCGCAGGCACCGTAGATTCCGAGCTGCACCTTCCCTTCCTCACCGCCCAATACCCGAGGCAGAATCATTTTGTCGGCAGTCTGGTTGAGGATTCCGGCAATGCCGAGCACGAGAATGGGCCAGGCGTAGGACAACATTCGACGCAGCAGGCGCGTGTCAAGAACGTAGCGGAAGCCGGTCAGCTCTTTGCAGAAGAAAAGCGTGATGAACGCCGTGCAGAAGAGGTTGATGAAGAAAGCATAGCCGACTCCGACGGAAGGACTGTAGAAAAGCGCGATGAAATCGTGGAATTCCGTCATCTCATATAGCCAGGGAAGTCCCACGAAGAACAACAAATTGAGTGAGATGTTCAGAATGATGAAAAAAAGCTTGAGCGAAGCAAACTTGATGGCTTGACGACGATAGCGCAGGTAGGCAAAAGGAATACATTGAAAAGCGTCAATCGCCACGCAGACTGCCATCGTGGCAATGTATTCGGGATGTGCGGCATAGTCCATGAACTCCGCAATCGGAGTCAGGAAACCCATGACGGCGGCAATGAAGGCAAGACCGACGAGACCGACGGTCAGCAACGTCGTCGAATAGACCCGCATCGGCTCCTCCCCTTCCTTGTTCACGAAGCGGAAGAACGTCGTCTCCATGCCAAAGGTCAGCAGGACGAGCAGCAGGGCAACGTAGCTGTAAACCTCCGTGATGATGCCGTAGCCGCCCGATGCCGCGGAGAGTTTCGCCGTGTAAAGCGGCACAAGCAGATAGTTGAGGAAACGACCGATAATGCTGGAGAGCCCATAGACGGCAGTGTCTTTCGCCAACGCTTTCATCGAAGAAGCCGGCGCGGAAGAAGGGGATGCAGATTGAGACATAAAGGGGTCAGAAGAAAAGATAACAAAGCAGGATGGCGGCGATGATGCCCGCAAGGTCCGCAAGCAGACCGCAAGCCACCGCATGGCGAGTGCGGGTGACGCCGACAGAACCAAAATATACGGCGAGAATGTAGAATGTCGTGTCGGTGGAACCTTGGAAAATGCAGGAAAGTCTGCCCACAAAGGAGTCCGCGCCGAACGTCGTCATGGCATCGACCATCATGCCTCGGGCTCCGCCGCCCGAAAGAGGCTTCATCAGTGCCGTCGGCAGAGCACCGACCCACTGCGTGTTGATTCCTAACAGCGAAATCAACCATTTCATCTCTTCCACGAGCCAATCCATCGCTCCGGAAGCACGGAAAACGCCAATGCTCACCAAAATGGCGATGAGATAGGGGATGATGCGGACGGCAGTCTGAAATCCGTCCTTCGCACCTTCAATGAAAGCGTCATAGACATTTATCTTCGCCCGTATTCCCGAAACGAGGAACAATATGATGATGGTGAAAAGCAGAATGTTCGCCACGTTCGTGCCCCAAAGGTCAAGAGAAGCGGAGTCCATCTGCCCAACGCCCCAAATCAACGCTGCGACAAACAAACTCATGCCGCCGAGCACCGCAAGCAGCGTGGGTTGGAAAAGATTGATGCGCTGATAAATCGACGTCGCCACGACACCCGCCAGCGTCGAAAAGAACGTGGCGAGCAGGATGGGAATGAAAACGTCCGTCGGCTGGGCGGCGCCCATCTGTGCACGATAGACCAAAATGCTCACCGGAATGATGGTCAGACCCGAGGTGTTGAGCACGAGGAACATAATCATCGAATTCGACGCGGTGTCCTTCTTCACGTTCAACTCCTGCAACCTTTCCATCGCCTTCAGTCCGAGTGGTGTCGCCGCGTTGTCCAGACCGAGCATGTTGGCGGCAATGTTCATGAAAATGTTGCCGAAAACGGGGTGATTGCGTGGAATTTCCGGGAAAAGACGCGTCAAGACGGGACTCAGAAAACGAGCCATCGCCTGAATCAAACCGCCTTTCTCACCGATTTTCATGATGCCCAGCCAAAGCGACAGAACCCCCGTCAGTCCTAAAGAAATCTCGAAGCCCGTTTTCGCTGTGTCAAACGTCGAGTTCATGATGGCTGGAAAAACTTCCGTGTCGCCAAAAAACAAGAGTTTGATGCAGGCAATGACGAAAGCAATGAGAAAGAATGCAATCCAAATGTAATTTAAGACCATAGCGTAAGGTAAACTTTTTTCGTTCGCTTCCAATAGGGCGGAACGAAGGATGAGTAGATAAATTCGGCGCAAAGTTACAATTTTCTTAGGTGCAAACTGCGCAAACGCCGATTGCAGTCCCCGGAAAGGGAAGAAAAACGAAAAAGAATCTCCTTTTTTGAGGTTTCAAACTCCCCTTCGCGGGCAATTCTGAACCGTTTCTTTGGCACTCTCCAAATCATGGGGTAAATTTGCAGTCCCATGCAAGAAGACACTTTTGACATCAGACAAGAACAAAGCGCGCCGCCCACGTCGGAACGAGACTATGAGAACGCGCTCCGTCCGCTGCGCTTCCACGATTTCAGCGGACAGCAGAAAGTGGTGGAGAACCTCCGCGTCTTTGTCGAGGCTGCAAAAATGCGCCGCGAACCTTTGGACCACACGCTGCTCCACGGACCTCCGGGACTCGGCAAGACCACGCTTTCCAACATTATTGCCAACGAACTCGGAGTAGGCTTCAAACTCACTTCCGGACCTGTGCTCGACAAGCCCGGAGACTTGGCGGGACTCTTGACCAGTCTCGAGCCGAACGATGTGCTCTTCATTGACGAGATTCATCGGCTTGCGCCCGTGGTGGAGGAATATCTTTACTCCGCCATGGAGGACTATCGCATCGACATCATGCTCGACAAAGGTCCCGCCGCCCGAAGCATACAAATAGACCTTAGTCCCTTCACCCTCGTCGGAGCCACTACGCGAAGCGGACTCCTCACCGCGCCGCTCCGCGCCCGTTTCGGCATCAATTTGCACTTGGAATACTATGACGTCGCAACGCTGACGAAGATTGTGCTTCGTTCGGCAGATATTCTCAAAGTCCCCATTGTTGCTGAGGCGGCAGGCGAGATTGCCGGACGTTCGAGAGGTACGCCGCGAATCGCCAATGCGTTGCTGAGAAGAGTGAGAGACTTCGCACAGGTGAAAGGTTCCGGAAAAATTGACATGGACATCGCTCGTTTCGCGCTTGAGGCGCTGAACATCGACAAATATGGGCTGGATCGCACCGATAACAAAATCCTCACGACCATCATTGACAAGTTCAAGGGAGGTCCCGTCGGCATCACCACCATTGCCACCGCCATCGGCGAAGACCCCGGAACGCTTGAGGAAGTCTATGAACCTTTCCTCATTCAGGAAGGTTTCATCAAGCGAACACCGAGAGGCAGAGAGGTGACGCCGTTGGCATACGAACACCTCGGCATCACGCTGCAGCAAATGCCGGGCTACACGCCGGGACTCTTTGACTGATGACCGCCGTCGCCCGATTCTCTATACACCATATTATATACAGCCCACACCATATTATATATGATAAGTTATCAAACCATCAATGTGAGAATGCCGAAGATTCCGCGCCGCCAAACGTCGGCGTGGATTCGACAAGTGGCAGCCGCACACGGCAAGAAGGTTGGAGAGATTGCCTACATCTTCTGCGACGACCCGAAAATCCTTGAAGTGAACGTGCAGTATTTAGGTCACGACTACTTCACCGACATCATCACCTTCGACTATTGCGAAGAAGACCTCATCAGCGGCGACCTTTTCATCAGCCTCGACACGGTGCGCACCAACGCTGAAAAGTTTGGAAAATCCTACGAGGAGGAACTTCACCGCGTCATCATTCACGGTGTGCTCCACCTTTGCGGCATCAACGACAAAGGTCCCGGTGAACGCGAGGTGATGGAGGCAGAAGAAAACAAAGCTCTCGCTCTTCTGCCGAAAGATTAGTCCCGTTGTCGGCAGGTTAGGTTTCGTTATTGGTAGATTAAAGTTAAGGGCGATTAAATTACCTCCCCGTTATTCTTGATTTTACAAAACCAACAGACTGATTTCAGTTTTCTTAAGATAAACTGCTTGCCCGTAAAAATTACTTTCTTCTCTTTTGCAGTTTGTAATGCTACGCACGTTTTGTGCGCAAAAAGTTTTATGAGTTTTCAATCAAAATAAAATTATGGAACTTGCAAAAGGAAAATTAGGCGTGATGTGTGTGGGGCTCGGTGCAGTCAGCACGACATTCATCACCGGTGTCTTGATGGCACGCAAGGGTTTGGCAAAGCCTGTCGGCTCCATGACCCAGTATGACAAAATCCGCGTCGGTCGCGGTAAAGACAAAAAGTATTTGCACTACGGTGAGATTGTTCCCCTCGCCTCTTTGAACGACATGGTTTTTGGCGCGTGGGACGTTTATCCCGCCAACGCCTATGAAAGTGCGGTGGAAGCCGAAGTGCTCAAAGCCAAAGACATTGAACCCGTCAGAGAAGAACTGCTCGCCATTCGTCCGATGAAAGCAGCGTTTGACCGCAAGTATGCCTCCCGCCTGGACGGCAACAACGTCAAAGACTGTGCTACTCGCCGCGAAATGGTCGAAGCACTCCGCGAAGACATCCGCCGCTTCAAGAAAGAGAATGAATGCGACAGAATCGTTGTGATTTGGGCAGCCTCTACTGAAATCTACGTGCCGGTGGACGAAACGGTTCACGGTTCCCTCGCTGCTTTCGAGAAAGCTCTCGATGCCAACGACACTGACCGAATCGCTCCCTCCATGTGCTATGCCTACGCCGCTCTTCTTGAGGGTGCTCCCTTCATCATGGGCGCTCCGAATACCACGGTCGATATTCCCGCCATGTGGGAACTCGCAGAGAAAACCAAAATGCCGATTGCGGGAAAAGACTTCAAAACCGGACAGACGCTCGTCAAATCCGGCTTTGCTCCCATCATTGGAAGCCGTTGCTTAGGTTTGAACGGATGGTTCTCCACGAATATCCTCGGAAATCGCGACGGACTCGTGCTGGACGAACCCGCCAACTTCCACACCAAAGAAGTTTCAAAACTTTCCACGCTCGAAAGCATCCTGACGCCCGAAGAACAGCCTGACCTCTACTCGGACTACTATCACAAAGTACGCATCAACTACTATCCGCCTCGTGGCGACAACAAGGAAGGCTGGGACAACATTGACATCTTCGGATGGATGGGCTATCCGATGCAGATTAAGAT
>JBJEAG010000039.1:0-4058 GCA_051868855.1 Alloprevotella sp.
GGGCTTGCAGCCCTCACCATCCGGCTGAGAAAACTTTTACCGGACAGCAATAATATGTTTAATAGTTTAGAATTCAAACTTTTTCAGTCTCCCACTAAAATCAATTTTCTCAATAAAGCTCATGACAAGGAGGGTGATGGGCTTTCTCACCAGTTTGTCCACCACGACGACGCAGAGACTGAGTGCCACAACGAAACACAACAACCAACCCAGTCTTTCCATGCCGTTGCAAGTGGAAAGTATCTTGTGCACAATACCGTAGAAGAAATCATGAGACCAACAATTCTCATGAAAAAGATAAATGGCAAAAGCACTTTCTGCAACGTAGTTAATCAAACGACTCTGAATTTTTAATTTTGAAAAAATGAGAAAGAGAAGTGCGGCGCTAAGAATTAATCCGGGGCTCACATAGTAAAACACAAGCTTTTGCACAATTTTCAGAAGGTGGAAAGGAAGAACAAAACTTGCGCCAATGACAGTGATGATGAAAACCCCTTCGCAAAGCAGTAAGGTTTTCAGAGATAGATTTTTCTTAGAGACGAACCTTCTCAGAAATGCCCCCAGTACATAAATACATATAAAATAGATAATGCTTTTTCCGGCTTGAATAATCTCGGATTTCCAGATGAAAGAGAAGTAGAGTGTGGCAGAGAGCAGAATTATCAATGTGATGAAGAGTTTTCTGTCATCCATTTGTGCCAAAGCCGGGTTGAGGAGCGGTGAAAGTATGATCAACCAAAAGTAGAAGGGAACAAACCATAACGTCGAGTGAGAAATGGGTAAGAAACAAGTTCCGAAAGAAAGCACATCAAATTGTCGGAATCCCATTGCACACGACAAGAGATAGGATATTATCATCCAAATGGCACAGTAGAGCCAAAAATGATTTTTTTCACTGAAAACTTCACCGAGAAGAAACCAGAGATGAGCAAAAAGACAGGAACTCCCCAATGTAGTATATAATACATGGAGAGGGCAAGTCGCTCATCTTCCACTTTGGGAGCATACTCCGACAAGCAATGATAGAAAATGATGCTCATCATTGCAAAGATGCGGAGCAGTTCAAAATTTGAGGAACGAACTTGTTTTGTCATGGTTGATGCTATAATTCTTTTTCTTACTGCGCAATGTCAGCGTCTTTCACGACCACGGCGTGGGAGGAGAGTTCCGGGTTGTTGAGGTCAAAGCAGCCGAGGCAGATGATGTCACCTTCCACCATGCCCCAAATCACGCCTTCGTTGGAGGTGACACCGGGCTTCGCCCCCATGGCGTCCATGATGCGGGCAAACTCCTCGTCGGTGAAACCGTTCACATTGACCATCGTGTTGCCCTCCTCGTCCTTTTTCTGCAAAGACGTGCCGACATGGATGGAGAGGTAGTTTTCTTCTTTTTGGATGGTGAGGCGTCCGCTTCCTTCTCCGGGGCTGACTCCTCCGGAGTGATGAGCGTTGCGAACCAAGAGATTACCCACGATTCGTCCGATGGAGAATCCTTCCGTTTCCCATCCGTTCTCGTCAATGAGCGCATAACCTTTATAAGCTCCGCTTGTGCGTCCCACAATTTGCGGTTCGTCGCCAAAGTAGTAGAAAGGTTTGCAGAGCAGGGCAGGGGAGAGGGGCGTGAGCGCCACTTCGGCAGTGTATTTCTTGGAAATATATCCCACCAGACATTCTTCGTCGCAAACGAGCACTTTATACCATTCCGGCAGTTCCTCGATGACGGCATAGATGTTTCCCTGTTCGGCGGGGCAGGGAGTTACCGAGCCGCGAGGTGTCTTTTCATTGCTCCAAACGTATGAGCAGTTGTCGGTCTCATACTCACACCAGCGTTTGAGGAACGGCGCTGTGGGACTCGCGCTCTTTCGAATGTTGAGCGTGGTGGAGGTGACTTTGACAACTTTCACGACTTGGGGCATTTTGATGTCAAGTCCTGCCACTTTTGTTGGCGTGGCGGCAGTGGCTTTCGTGCCCGATGCCGCCCCCGTGTTTGTGCTTGGCGTGGCGGTAGTGGTTTTGCTTTGTTGCGAATCGCTCAGCGTGTTCACCGTGGTTTTCACTTTTTTCCAAGCGTCGCTCAGTTTCTTCACGAATTGTGCTTGGCAATCAACCTGTCCTGCCATGGAAAGCACGAGCAGGGAAATGAGAATGCGTTTCATTTGTTGAGAAAAGGGGGTTTATGAATTAATTCTGATTAACTCCTTCGCAGAAAATGTCGAAGAAGTTTTGCAAATTTAAAGACTAAAGTTGAATCTAACCCCAAAAGACCGAGAAAAGATGAATTTGTCTGTTGTCATGTTCCTCAGATTTGTTGTGCAGTTGTTTTCTGATAACTCCCCTAAACAGTAATATTTTTATAACTTTGCACTAAACTTTTATGTTTGAAGATATGATAAATACGAACTGGGCAGACAATGAAGACTATCGTAAGATTCATTTTGCCGTAATGGCCATTGAAAGTGGAGCTGAAAAACTCCACATCAGTGGTCAAGAGATGGAGAGAAGATTGCAAAAGCAGAATCTCATTCATCAAAGACTTATCGGATTCTATGAATTGCTACACACACAAAGTCTTGACTACGTGGCAGACGATATTGCTGAAACCCTGCTGAATTGGGAAAAGGAGTAATGTCTAAATCAATGATTATGGAAATTTATCACGGTTCAAATACTGTTGTCCAAAACCCACTCACTCAGGTGGGGCGGGGAAATTTAGATTTTGGAAAGGGGTTTTATACCACTCGTCTTAAGTCACAAGCACAGAAGTGGGCTCTTTTAGTGGCAAGTCGTAAGGGACAAGAGTCACATGGAGTTGTCAGTTCTTATAATTTTAATGAGGAGTGTCTTGCTGATCATAATTACGTTTACAAGGTCTTTCCTGCGTATGATATGGATTGGCTTAACTTTGTGATAAATTGTAGACAAGGAAAAGATACCACAGATTATGACATAGTCGAAGGAGGAGTGGCAAACGATCAAGTGATTGATACGGTGGAAGACTATGAAAATGGTCGTATTACAGCAGAACAAGCTCTTGACCAACTAAGATATAGAAAACCCAATAATCAAATATGTTTTCGTAACCAAGAGATTATTAACAAATATGTGCATTTTAAAACCAAAGAAACGCTTAGGAAGGAGGATGTAACGCTATGAGAAAGCATGTGCTTTGGAGAAAAATCGCCAGAATCATTATGATGATTTCACAGGAACTGAACATCAGCAGCGAAAGGGCTTTGGATTTATTCTATAGCAGCAGAGTGTATCAAATGCTTGTAGATCCGAAGTATGGTCTTCAAACCATGAGTGACCAATATATCTTAGAGGAGTTCATCATGGAGATACGCGGATGAACAAATTCTTATTACGGAAAGTCTGTCGTGTCCTGTGATTCCCGTTTCATCACGAAACAAGAAAAATGTGTTCGCAATCTTTGAAATGCGAACACATTTTTCTTGCCTTGACGCTCCTTGCTGCCTCGGCGACGGACGTCATGCAATGCCAATCAGTTCAATGTCGAAGATGAGGGTGGAACCGGCGGGAATGCCGGGCTGAGCAAAGCTGCCATAGCCCATTTCGGCAGGAATGTAAACTTCCCAGCGGTCACCAATGTGCATGTGTTGCATGGCGATGACCCACCCTTGGATGAGGTCGTTCAGACGGCAAGCCAGTGGAGCGGAGTTCCGACTGGTGTCAAACGTGAGACCGTTGATGGTGCGACCGGTGTAGTGTGCGGTGATAACGCTGTTCAGCGCGGGCGATTCTCCCTCGCCGGGTCCGGCATGGAGCACTTTGTAGAAGATGCCGCCGGGCAGGGATTCGACACCTTCTTCGTTGGCTTTTTCTTGCAGCCAGCGAGTGTTGGTGAGAGCGTATGCCAAATAGTTTTCACGACGGCGGGCACGAGTTTTTGACATGATGTGAGTGGGTTGATGGTTGTTATTTTTTTATTCGAAGCACAAACGCTTTTCTAACCTGCATTATTCATACTCATTCCTACTGCAAGACCTAACTGGCAGCACCTCAACGTGGTGCTCGCTCTTCCTCTTTGAAAGTAGGATT
>JBJEAG010000040.1:0-4049 GCA_051868855.1 Alloprevotella sp.
ATCGCCTTGAAGAGGATGTGAGCCTTCTGCAAGAAGGTGGTGGCAGGCTTTCGGTCTGGGCGTTAAGAGCATGCTCTTATAAGACCAAAGCGGAAGCCGGACACCAGGGCTTGCCCCACATACTCTTCAAGGGGTTTAATTTGGTTTTTGTTATTCCCAACTGACACGGAGTTTGCAGGTGTTCCAAAAAAGCGGGGCTGCCCTGCCCTATTTTCCAAAAAGGCTTTCGATGCGCTCGTTGCCGAGGACGATGAGGGTGGGTTTACCGTCGGGCGTGAACTGGGGCGTGGTGCAGGCAAAGAGTTGCTCGACCATGGTGCGCATCTCGGGAGCGGAGAGTTCCTGCCCCGTCGGCACGGCAACTTTGCGCGCCAGGGAAAGGGCGAGGACGTGGGTGACGGCGTCGCCGGGGTTCGCCTCGCCATGGACGGCATCGGAGAGGATGCCCTCGACCAGCGCGACGGGGGAGAGTCCCTCGGTGCCGGAGGGGACTGCGAGCAGAGAATAGCTGCCGCCGCCCAAGGGGGAGAGGTCAAAGCCTATCTTCTGCATGGAGGGGAGCATACCGTCCAGCACCACTGCCTCGGAGGGGGAGACGCGAATCATCTCCGGAAAGAGCAGACGCTGGGAGGCGGCGGGACGACCGGAGAGTTCGTTCTGATAGAGTTCATAGAGAATGCGGATGTGGGCGCGGTGCTGGTCAATCATCGCCAAACCGGAAGGGAGCGGAGTGAGGATGTAGGTGCCGGCATATTGCAAGAACTGGTCGTCGGTCACGACGATGGAGGCGGCAGGGGCAGAGCCGTCTGCCGAAGGCTCGGACTTTTCGTTCGTCGCCGAGGACCAAATGAATTCATCTTCGGCGGAGTCGGCTGCGGGCGGCGCGAAAGCGGGAGACGACGCGGGTTTGAAGGAGGAAGCACCGCCGAAAGAAGAAGAGGAAGCACTGCCGGAGGAGGAGAAAGAGCGGAAGGGATTGAAGTTCGGGTCGATGGAGATTTTGGGGGCTTCAATGCCGGAAAAGGCTTCAGCGCTCTGCGGGAAATTGGGAATGTCGGGCTTGCCCTCTGCGTCGAAATCAATCGAGGGAACGGCACCGAACTTTCCGAGGGATTCTCTCACGGCGGCGAGGAGAATCTGGAAGATGGCGTTGTCGTCTTCAAACTTTATCTCTGTCTTCGTGGGATGTATGTTCACGTCAAGGCGCGAGGGATCGACTTCCAAAGTGAGGAAGAAGGTGGGCTGGAAGCCCTCGGGAATGAGGCGCTCGTAGGCAGACTGAATGGCTTTGGCAAAATAGGGGTGGCGCATGAAGCGACCGTTGGCAAAGAAGAACTGCCGCGCTCCTTTTCGACGAGCACTGTCGGGAGTGCCGACGAAACCGCGCACCTTGACGAGGGTGGTTTCCGTCTCGACGGGTACGAGTCCGGCATCGACGCGCTTGCCGAAGAGGCTGACGATGCGGCGGCGGAAATTGGCGGCGGGGAGACTGAGCAGGAGGGCATCGTCGCTGTGGAGCGAGAAAGAGACTTCAGGATTTGCCAAAACGATGCGCTCGAACTCGGTCATGATGTGCCCCAGTTCCGTTTGGTTCGATTTCAAAAACTTACGGCGCGCGGGGATGTTGAAGAAAAGGTTGCGCACAGCGAAGTTGGCACCGACAGGCGTGGCGACGGGTTCGACGCTGACAACTCTCGAGCCTTCGATGCGGATGGAGGTTCCGACTTCCTGCTGCGGGGTGCGGGTGCGGAGTTCGACCTGAGCGACGGCGGCAATGGAGGCGAGAGCCTCGCCGCGGAATCCCATGGTGCGGAGGGAGAAGAGGTCGGTGGCTTGTCGGATTTTGGAGGTGGCATGGCGTTCAAAAGCCATGCGGGCGTCGGTGCCGCTCATGCCCTTTCCGTTGTCGATGACCTGCACAAGACTCTTTCCGGCATCCTCCACACGGACTTGAATCTGGGTGGCGCCGGCATCCAGAGAGTTCTCGGTCAATTCCTTCACAATGGAGGCGGGGCGCTGAATCACCTCGCCTGCCGCAATCTGATTGGCAACGGAATCGGGAAGAAGTTGAATGATGTCTGACATGGGAATGGAGCGGCAGAGCCGCAGATTTATTCTCTCCATTAATGCTCATGAATTGAATCATTAATGGTTCATTAATTGTTTTTGGTTCACGCAGAATCCGCAGAATGAGAAGGAATTTTTAGAACACAGATAACACAGATTGAACAGATTCCGCGAAGACTCTTTGTCTCTTTGTCTCTTTGACTCTTTGACCGGAGCGAAGCGACTCCGACTCTTTGTCTCTTTGTCTCTTTGACTCTTTGACTTTTTGTCTCTTTGACTTTTTGTCTCTTTGTCTCTTTGTCTCTTTGTCTCTCCTCCTACAACTTCTGGAGCGGTGCGACGCGGCGCACGGTGGCTTTGAGTTCGGTGCCTTGTTTCTTTCCGCGCCACTCATAGATGTCGTCCTTGTTCAAGGGGCGGATGTAGTCGAACCAGGCAAAGCCGGGGAGATGGGTGCGCTCCTCGGGAGCGAGGCCGATGGGATAGAAATAACTGTGGGACGCCGGCGCCCATATCTTCTGGAGTTTACGCTCCTTCATGAACATGCGGGCTCGGGAGGTTTCGGTGTAGTTCTGATAGAGCACCAAACTGTCCTTCTCGAGCGGATAGTTCACCACCATCACGTTTCCAATCGCTTGGTTTTCGGTCAGTTCTCCGTTCGTGTAGTAGGAGACGAGTTGCTGCGCCGCAACTTGGTTGAAATGGGCGGAATCGACTTGCTCCACCATCATTGCCTGACGATCGACGTGGGTCGAGTCAATCGTACTGTCGTTCATGAAGACGTTTATCTCTTCGCCGACAACCTGCCGGTTCTCGCTCCAGACAATGGGGTCGCGATAGAGCGTGAGGATGTTGTTTCTTGTGGAGAAGACGAGGGAGTCAGCCACAGCCTGCACGTCGCGGCGATAAGCGCGAGTGTGGAAATAGCCGTGCATGACGCGATAGACGGAGTCGGTCTCTATATTATAGGTGTAAAGGCGGATGGTGTCGGCGTGCACGTAGAGCGTGTCCTTGCCTTGGGAATAGTCGCGTGCCAAAGCGTGTCCCGTTGCCATCGCCTCACCGGTCAGTTCGTTGTAGCGAGCATAGTCTCCGTTGAGGGTGTTTTTGTTCAGCGTGTCCTGACATTCGACGTTGGAGAAAGCCTCCATCCAGCCCGTGCCTTTGTCGTAATAGACGCTGTCGCCGCTCATGATGCGGTTTCTGCCGAAGGCTTTGGTGGCTTCGAAGAGGCGCACCTGCTCGGTTTCGGAATTGTAGAAGCCATGCTCAGTGTAGATGCGGTCGCTGCCGGAGTAGATGTTGGAACGTCCGACCACCTCAGCCCACTTGGTTTGGGTGTCATAGTGGAGCGTATCGGTGACCATGCGGAACTTCTTGTTGGTCAGTTCAACGTTATAGTTGAAGGTGGCTTTTCGGGTATCGGTGTGATACTCTCCCCAATCGGAGGTCAGGTTGTTGTCGCCATCGACGAGGCGTCCTCCCTCGAAATAGTAGCCCCAATTGTAGAGGCGGTCATAGTTGAGACTGTCGGTGAAGAGTTTCTGCTGACGGTGGGTCATCACGACTTTGTGGCGCATCTCGGCAATGAGGGTGTTGCCGTCATAGTGCAAGGTCTCGCCGGTCAGCGAGAGCGTGTCGCCCTGCACAATCTTCACATTACCGAAAGCATTGAAGGTCTGTCCGACATCGTTGAGTTCCGCACTGTCACAGTACATGGTCATTCCGGCGTGTTTCATGACGACATGACCACTGAGACGCTTGGCATTGCCGACTTCGTTCTCGACAAAGAAGAGGTTGTCGGCGTGGACCAGCGTGATGCGCTCGTCGTCGGGTGCTTTGCGTTTTTTCTCGCGGGAAAGCGAGGGAAGCGCACAAAGCAGAAAGAGCAGGAGTATGTAGAGAAGATTCTTTTTCATGAGACGGAAGGGCGGTGTGTCATAATAGCCAATCTGCTGCGTTGCTATCGGATTCGGGCTTGG
>JBJEAG010000041.1:0-4043 GCA_051868855.1 Alloprevotella sp.
GCACTCACCATGCGGTTAATAACATTCGACAAACTTTTACCGGACAGCAATAATAGTATTATTGTCACACCACAATTAGTTCCTTCTGATTTTTACGGGATTGCCCTTCTCCTATCAACGTCAAAAGGCTGCGCCGGAGCGCAGCCTTTTGCATTATAAATGAGGGGAGGGGATTATTCTTCCCAGGGGAAGGAGCCCCAGTTTTCCTGTGAGTCTTCCCAAGATTCCTCTCTTCTGTCGGAGAGTTGGATACCGTCACCCTCGTTGTTGGAGAGGGAGAGCATCATGGAGTGTTCGGAGAGCAACTCGAAGGAAGTGAATTGGGGGGCAATATATTTCTTTTTCATAGTCTCGAATGTTTTAATTATTTTACAAGCACTTTCTTGCCATTGACAATGTAGATGCCCTTTGCTGCCTTGTTCACTCTGCGTCCGCTGAGGTCGTAGATGACGTTCTTGGCATCAGCACCTGCTTCGATTTGTTCGATTCCCGTGGTGGAGCCGTTGAAGGGGAAGCCGTTCACAGCCTGCGAACCGCCGAATACGCTCTTGGCAAGTTTGAGGTATGCTTTGTGAGCACCGTTGGTGAAGGCAGCGCCGGTGGCGTTCATCCAATAGAAACCAACAGAACCTGCTTCGCTGCTCTTGTTGAGGGAGAGACCGTAGAAGTAGTAGTTGTCATCGGCTGTGAGATCGGTTTCAGCATCCGTTCCCTCGAGGGCGTTCATGCCAATGCTCTTCCAAGTTTCTTCTGTGGAAGTGGTGAACAGCAAGGGGTAGTTGCTGGCAGCAGCCTCAATCACGAGCGGTTCGTTGGCGGGAACCACATCTGCGGGTTCGTATGCAGCTTCAATATTACCTTCATTCCAAACATGACCGGTGGCACCGGCAGGCATTGTGTAAGCCTTAGCGGAGTTGAAGTAGGTGGCGTAGCCGGCAGCAGAAACAGCGAGGTTGTAACCGATTTCTTCGACATCAATATCGTTGAAGACATTCAACTGATAGGTAGTATTATATACGCCGGGGAAGCCAAAGAGGTTTGCAATGGCATTGGTCGTGCTCAAGGCAGTACCTTCCAAACCATTGTTCTTGTCATAGACGTTATATTCCTCACTGCCTTGAGAGATGGTGGCATTTCTTGAGGTGAGGGCAGAAGAGACAATGGCGTTTTGCACATAAACGTACATGCTTTCGTATTTGTCGTAGTCAGCATTCAGTTCAGCCAAGGTGACAGTTTCTGCAGCGGGAATGGAAGCAGCTTCGGGTGTGATGGTGCCCCAATTGATGGAGGTGATTTCACGCAGACCTTTGTAGAGTGTTGCTTTTCCGGAAGCCACACCGGTGTAGCTCTGACCAGCTGTCATCGTGTGTCCTTCTTTGATGTAAATCAGAATTGCAGCATCAGCATCTTGCAGATAGGCATTGTTTGCATCAGCATAAGTGATGATGGCGTTGTTCAGTTTCACCTTGAAGTCAATTTCAGAAGTGCTGGTGATGAGGGTCTTCAAACCGGAGATGGAGGTCGGCCAAACGCTGATGGTGTAGGAAGTCTCGTCGGCATAGTAGTTGGCGTCTTCGTCAGCGGAAGCTGTGATGGTGGTCGTACCGAACTTAGTGCCGATGGTGATTTCACCGGTGGTTTCGTTCACGGTTGCCACTTCCGTGTCGGAGCTTGCATATTTCACGCCGTCTGTGTGACCGGAAAGGGTGGGAGTAGCAAAGATGCCATCGAAGAAATCAACAGCAGATTCGCTGAAAGCAAGGTTGCGGTTGGAAAGCATCGAACCTTCCACGCTTGTTGCGTAGGCAGAATAAGTGTACGTTTCACCTACGTATTTAATAATCACATCGTCAACATAACGAACTGCGGTTGTATTATAGCAGTGGAATCGTACATATATTTCAGTTTCACCATCAAAGGTGTTATCCGTTACTGTTGTATAACTGCCGTTATTGAAACTATCCATCGTGTAAGACTGACGCGGCGTCCACGTAGTATTATCTGTAGAGGTCTCAATATATACGTAGTAATTTTTATTTGTGGAAGTACGTTTAAATGCAAAACCAAACTCTTTAACTTTTACTTTCTCACTGAAAGTGATGTAGGTGTTATTTGTGTTGATTTTACCGGCATAATCACCTGTTCCTCCAGTTCCTTGATTGGCAGTACGAACAATCGCTTCATCTACATTCCAAAGAGGATCACCCAATTCTGTAAAATCGTATTTTGAGTTAATTTCTCCTATTACAGCATTAGGCTGTGCATATACTGCGTAGTAAGTGGTATTGGTAGTCACAGCGGGAGCGTCTGCAGCTGTGGTGAAGAGCACGGCAGGGGCATCGTCTTGCGTGCCTTCGATGGTAGCGTTGGTCCATCCCATGAATACTTTGCCTCCGATGGTGGCAGGAGTAGTGGGAAGGATGCTCACTTTGTCGCCTTCTTCCACATCGGTAGAAGGAGTTCCTTCAGAGTAGGGGTTGCCGTTTACCATCCAGTTCACGGTGTAGTGCGGAAGGGGAGCAATTGCCGTACCGCTGAGCGCAATGGTTTGAGCGGTAGCGCCTGTGGACGAAACGGTGAGGGTGGCTTCGTGACTACCTGCATCCGTGGGAGTGTAAGTAACCGTCACTTCGGTGTCAGAGATCTTGCCGTCAGTCGGAGTAATGCTGGAGGGACTCACGCTAAACATTCCAGCACCGGTGCCGGAGATATTGAGTGCTGCGTTCTCAGTTAGATTAATACCGCTGAGTGTGAAAGTCTGAGTGGGAGTATAGCCGATTTCAGTTTCGGGGAAAGTAAGAGAGGATGCTGACGTTTTGAGGGTCGGATCTGTACATACCTCATAGAAAACCAACGAAGTAATGTCAAAACCATAGTTTGAACTAGTGCTTGAGTTAGTGACATTTACTGTGAGTTTATAATAACTATCCTTTGCCCAACTCTCACCGTCCGGTGTAAAGTCAAAACTACCTGCGGTAGATTTAGATACAGAAGGTGATTCTATGGTAACAGTCTGAACGTTTGTAGTAAAATCTGCATCTGAAGCAACGGTCAAACTAATAGAATTCACTACCAAATTGGCATTGGAAACACCATTGTGGTTCAAAGAAACCTTGCTGATTGCGCTTCCCATCGCATTTTTTGCGGTAATTGTTCTATCCACGCCAGATAAACTTCTACCTCCAATTCGCCAATAATTTCCTATAGATTGATTTCCTGGAGCATTCCAAGTTATACCAGAAACTGTAACATCATAGTAAGATGCATAAGCGTTATTAGTATTACTAGCACTTTGGGGACAGTTCAGTGTGTAGAACACATCTCCGACTGCTGCCCAAGCATGGTTTCCTCCCAGAATGCCGAACAGGGTCAGCAAGCAGAGAGGCAGAAAGAAACGTTGTGATAATGTTTTTTTCATGATTTGTTGTTATTTGATTATGAATTAAAATTGTTTCTCGTGTGTCTGCTGCGGGGCATCGGAGGATGCGGGCAGTGGCTCGGAAGAGCATGACTGAATGGAGGTTCGCAGAATGTGGGGAACGTTCGTTCTCTATATCTGTGGGTGGCGTTGGCGTTAGCGCCGTTTGTCAATAGATTCAGTCGAATCGTGCGTTAATTCTTTAAATTCGCCACAAAATTAGGTATTTTCGAGCATACAGCCTAAAGGTATGCTCATTTAGAACGTAAAAGTTTCGTGAAGATTTGCTGAAGGGCGTTCTTTGAACACGAATTGTTCAGAAATTATTTTTCACGCAGAATCCGCAGATTTCTTTCCTCACGCAGAATGGGACGGAATGAAAGGAATTTTTTTAGAAAGGAATTTTTTGAACACGAATGTTCAGAAATTAATCACGAATTGTTCAGAAATTGATTCGGGAAAGGTAGATTGATGTTTCTATCCGCCGACTTGTCATTCCTATCCTTACTCCCGTTGGTGTTCATCGTTACGGCGGAAAGGTGTTCATCGTTACGGCGGAAAGGTGTTCACCGTTACGGCGAACACGTGTTCATCGTTACGGTGCACACCAACGACTCCCAAGAAA
>JBJEAG010000042.1:0-17173 GCA_051868855.1 Alloprevotella sp.
TTCCCCTTTTCTTCCCTTGCACTAATTTTGCACAAAATTGTGGCGCATTTTGCACAAAATTGTGGCGCACGCCTCGCCCACACCTTATTCTCAGACCTCCCAACAAAGAATGATAGAAAAGCATTTTGTCCTCGAACTCTCCGACCCCGTCCTCTTCTACGGGGTGAACAACGCGAACATCAAAATGTTGCGCGCCCTCTTTCCCAAACTCCGAATCATGGCGCGGGACACCGTCATCAAGGTCATAGGGAGCGAAGAGGAAATGGCAGAGTTTGAGGAAACTTTCCCGGCGCTTGACCGTCATTGTTCCCAATTCAATCGTCTGAACGAGGAAGACCTGGTGCACATTGTTCGGAAAACTTCCACGCGACAGGAGAACGCCGAAGACATCATTCTCTACAGCGCCGGCGGAAAGCCCATCTGTCCGCGCAGTGCAAACCAGCGTCGTTTGGTGGAGGCATATTCCAACGACGATCTCCTCTTTGCCGTCGGTCCCGCGGGCTCCGGCAAGACCTACACAGCCATTGCGCTCGCCGTTCGTGCTTTGAAGAACAAGGAAGTGAAACGAATCATTCTCTGTCGTCCCGCAGTCGAAGCGGGAGAGAAACTCGGCTTTCTCCCGGGCGACATGAAGGACAAAATTGACCCTTATCTGCAACCACTTTATGACGCTTTGCAAGAAATGGTTCCCGCCACGAAATTGCAGGAGTACATGACCGCCAACGTGATTCAAATCGCGCCGCTGGCGTTCATGCGAGGCAGAACGCTCAACGAAGCGGTTGTCATTCTTGACGAGGCGCAAAACACGACCACCGCGCAAATCAAAATGTTTTTGACCCGCATGGGGCGCAACACCAAAATGATTGTCACCGGCGACTGCACACAAATTGACCTCCCGCTTTCGCAAAAGAGCGGACTCGTCGAGGCGTGCAGAATTTTGAAAGACATCCCCGGCATTTCCTTCATCTTCATGAACGAGAAAGACATCATACGCCATCGCCTCGTCACTCGAATCGTCAAGGCCTACGAACATGATGCCGACCAACGTCGAGACCGTGACGACGCGACCGCCGACGATGCTCCGAAACGAAAAAGAACGCGCGGCGGAACGAAAGAAGAGACGACGCCGGAGGAGACTCCGGCATCATAATCAGAGAATTAAATAAATTAGTTATACCAAACCATTCATCTCAAGTCTATGTCTGCTTTAACTCAAACCGACTTTCATTTTCCCGGTCAAAAGAGTGTTTATCACGGCAAGGTACGTGATGTCTATCATCTCGGCGACCGTCTCGTCATGGTGGCGACCGACCGCATTTCCGCTTTTGATGTGATTCTCCCGAAGGGCATTCCTTTCAAGGGTCAGGTGCTCAATCAAATTGCATCGAAATTTCTTGACGCCACGTCCGACATTTGTCCGAACTGGAAGCAAAGTTCGCCCGACCCGATGGTGACTGTCGGTTTGCTTTGTGAAGGTTTTCCCGTCGAAATGATTGTTCGCGGCTATCTTTGTGGCAGCGCGTGGCGCGCCTATCAGAAGGGCGTGCGCCAAATCTGCGGAGTGCCTCTCCCCGAGGGAATGAAAGAGAACCAGGCTTTCCCCGAACCCATCATCACCCCGACGACAAAAGCCGAAATCGGGGAACACGATGAAGACATCTCCAAGGAAGAAATCCTCCAACGCGGACTTGCGACTCCCGAAGAGTATGCTTTGTTGGAAAAGTATGCGCTTGCGCTCTTCCGCCGCGGCACGGAAATCGCTGCCAAACGCGGACTGATTCTCGTCGATACGAAATATGAGTTTGGCAAACGCAACGGTGAGATTTATTTGATGGATGAAATCCACACGCCCGACTCCTCCCGCTATTTCTATGCGGAGGGCTACGAAGAACGTCTGAAGAACGGCGAGCCTCAGAAGCAACTTTCCAAAGAATTTGTGCGCGAATGGTTGCTCGCCAACGGCTTCCAGGTGCACGGTGCTGCCGACCAGCCCATCCCGGAGATGACTCCCGAAGTCGTGAAGAGCATTTCCGACCGCTACATCGAACTCTACGAGCACATCACCGGCGAGACCTTCGTCCCCGCTCCCTCAGAAGATGTCACGGGTCGCATCGAACGCAACGTTTGTGCCGCACTGTGAAAGTCACGTGCCGCCGAAACGTGAAATGTTTTTAGAACGCGAACCGCGCGAATCAGACGACTGAGTCAATTTGTGTGAACGCGAACCGCGCGAATCAGACGAATGAGTCAGTTTGTTTGAATGTGAATCCCGCGAATCAGACGACCGATTTTTGAACACGGATGGTCACGAATGCCATCGTTTGTTGTTCAAAAATCGGTCGCTTTTTGTTTGCTCGCGTCCGCGCCACCGATTGCAGCAAATAACCGACTGATGCCAAGAGGTGACTGGGTGACGTGAGACACGTCACCTCCTATTTTTTTGCGTCGCTAATCCGATTCATCGCGTCCGCGCCATTGTGTCAATCAATTTCTCAATAATTCATATCAATTTCTCAACAATTCAAATCAATTTCTGAAAAATTCGTGCCACATTCATGAAAATTCGTGTGCAACAAAAATCTGTTTCATCCCTTCAATTCATGTTCAAAAACTGTTTTTCATGACGAAAAATTTGCTGCTCGAAATTGCACGGTTTTTGCCGAATCGACATTAACATTTTTAACTTCTCGAAACACCGTCTTCGCGACAAATTCAAACTTTCTACTGAAAAGTTTTTCCTACGTTTTGACTCAAATTTTTGAGTCAAAAGAAAATTGAAATTTTCAAGGAGAAAATTTTCCCGAATCCTTAAATTTTTCGCCCAAATCCCAAGGAAAAAGCACGAAAAAGGGGAGGAGCGAGGCTCCTCCCTTATCTCTACACAAATATACAAAATAAAATCGCCGAAAGCAAGAAGTGTTAAAATCGCAAATCCTTCTTCACGGTGCACTTTTTACCCCAAAATCGGGGGTAAAAAGCACGGGCGAAGGATGGTCGCCATGGTGCTGTTCTTCGTCTTGACGATTGGGATATCGGGTGCAACGTTTGTGGAGTGTTGTTGGAAGATTGTAAACTTTTTCGTGAAGATTCGAACTCCTAACTTCCAAAAAAATGGGTACAATTACCCTTTTTTGTGGATGCAAAGGTGACTTTATTTTTTGTTTTCTCCGAATCTGAACGCAAAAACTTCCACAAAAACGGGTACAATTACCCTTTTTTGTGGAAGTTGCTCTGGTTTTGCCCCCTTTTGTTGGCGTTTCGTCCGTCATTTCGAGGCGACGGGTAGCGCGATGCGGCACGTCGTTGCCACGGTTCGAACTTCAGATTTCAAAGTCGGTGCAGGCGCGGGCACCAATGTGTTGCATGAGCTCCACGGCTACTGCTTTGTGGGCAGGATGTGCCCCGTAGGTTTTCACGTCTTCCAAGGTGTCGAAAGCGGAGTCAAGGCAGATGTCCCATTTCTCGGAGGGGTTTACGTTGAAGCCTACGCGAATTTCGCGGATGGTCGGGATGATGGCGGGCAAGGCTTCGATGCCTGCTTTGAATTGGTGAGCCGCTTCTTCGCGTACCTCCTTCGGCACGTCGGCTCTGAACTGAAACATGACAATGTGTTTGACCATGGTGTGGTGTGTTTTGGTTTTGTGAATCTTAGTTTCTCGGTGGTGTTTCACTTCTCCTGTTTTCCGAGGATGAAGTCGGTGATGAGTTCCGTCACTCTGCCGTCGAATTCTCCTTTGTTGAAATAGTCTTGCGGCACTGCTTTGCGTGTGAGCGGTCGCATGAGATGGTCGAGTTCCGGAAGCAGAATAAATTTCACCTCCGGGCGCATGAAGAACGCCGCCTGCCAAAGAGAGAAATCCGTGACGGTCACTTGGTAGTCATTTCCTCCGAAGAGGAACATCATTTTCACGTTTTTCAGCGTCTTGGCTTCCTCAATCTGGTCGTAGTTGGCGGCTTGCAGTTCATAGTCTCGGGGGACGCTTCGTTTCATCTGCGCCAAAAGGATGGAGGCTTGTTTCTTTGCGATTTCCGGTGTAGCCCCCTGCACCGTGCAAACATACTCCAGTTGTTCCAGTGCGCTATCCCAGAGATTCCGTCCCGGCGCGGCGAGTGCAACGATTCCTTTCACGCCACCCTCCGCTTTCTTCGCGATGCGCGGAGCCAGCATGGCGCCGAGACTGTGCCCGATGACGTAAATCTCATCAGCATTCACGTGTTTCTGGGTGGCGAGCCATTTCACGGCGGCAAGCGCATCGTCGGTCACTTCCGAATCATAGTCGAGCGTACCTCCACTCACCTCCTGCGTGCGTGCACCATAAACTTTCGTACGTTTATCATAGCGCAGCGAGGCTATCCCCTGCTTCGCCAGCATCCAAGACAAATCGCGAAAAGGTTTATTCGGGCCGATGGTTTCGTCTCGATCGTTCGGACCGCTTCCCGCCACGAAGACCACAGCCGGCACTTTGTCTTTGCAGTCGGCAGGCATCGTGAACGTGCCGGGAAGTTCGATGGCATTGTTCTTCAAGACCATTTCCGTTTCGCTGACTCCGGCGGGAATGCTGTCGGCATTCGTCGCGGCGAAAAGCGGAAGAAGTGCGGAAAAAAGAAGGGTGGAAAGGAGCGTCATGGGGAGGAAAAAGGATGAAGGTTTTGTTAAACGTAAAAGTATAGTAAACTTATTGAAACGGTTGCAGGAGAGTGAGATAAATTCTTTTGCAAAAGTGAAATGTTTCATTCGTTCCATGCGCCGCAGTGGGGACATCGTCCCTTCCGAGGCAGAGACTCGTGACACACTCCGCAGAAGAGATGGGACGGACCGTGCAGCATGTAGCGACGAATGGCGAAGAACCAATACGCCACCAAAAGCACGTAGCCCACATAGAAAGGAACGGTCAGCGTGAAGACCAGATAGAGCACCATACACACCCCTCCGAGCGTCGCGAGGTAGGAGAGATTGTCGCCCAAGTCCGGAAGACGGCGGATTTCGTCAATCACCGCAATGCCCACAATCAACATCGTCCAAACGGAACAAATGAAAAACGCGAGAATCAGCGGGATGTCGGGATTGAAAGGGTTGAGCGTCGGATGATAGTAGAACTCCACCCACGTTTCCGGCACGAAACGCTGCATGCTGCCGTAAATCGTGGCGCCGCCCGAAACGCAAAGGCAAAGCAGCGTGGGATAGAAACTCGGGATATCCCGGAAATGAACGATGCGAATCCGACCGTGGCGCACGGTCTGCACCAAGAGGAAAAACACACAGAGACCCGCTGCCGCCAGAACGAAGAGTGCGCGGCTGTCGGAGAAGTTGTGGATGAATTTTGAGATAGGGTCGTCGGGCACTGCACTGTTCACGAGCATCTCTTCGCTCACCCAGCCCTGCGCAAGTTGGTCACGGGCGACCTTGACCCAAACAGAATCGCTGTCTTCATGACTGTTGTCGAACATCACTTGGGCGACCACCACCTTTTGTCCCGCCTTCAGGACGATGGAGTCGGTCGGGAGCAACACGTAGTCTTCCTTCTCTTGCTGCGGAGGCAGAAGAGAAATTGCCAGAGAGTCAGTCAGTTCGAAATTGAATCCGACCCAGTAGTGGTGGCGGGCATAAAAATCCAACGAGTCTGCCTGCCCCTCCGCCGTGGGTGACCATCGGTCCGACGGTCGTGGCGTGGAATAGTAGCAACTCGTCAGCAACCAGAGCGGGAGCAGAAGACAGGAAAGACGAAAGAGAAGAAAGCGTTGCTTCATGAGCGGAAAGATGAGAGAAAGAGGAAATGCGATGCAAAAATAGTGCTTCTCAGACATTTGTGCCTTCTTGAAAGCAGACATTTGTGGGGCATCACTGCGGCGCCAACACCTGCATTTCGCATGTTTTGCAAAGGAAACGCAGCGGGAAGCGGCGACCGTCGGGCAGACCCAGGAAGAGCGGTTCCTTGGCTTCCCGAGCCTTTTTGCCGTCGCGCAAGAGACAGAGACCAAGGTCGCGACGAATGCAGTGGCGACAGGTCATCAGTACCGTTGGGTCTGCCTTCGGATGCTCCAACTCCAAAGCCGGTTCCACCGAAACTGCCCCGTGGGAAAGATGAAACGAACGAGAGACGGAGTTAGAGACATTGGCAGAATAGGGAAGTGCCGAGGGCATCAGTCTTGTCAAAGCCTCGTCGTTCACGTTGCCCGGAGTCTCCGAGCGGTGTTCCCGAAGCGTCAGTTCCTCCAAAGCTTGCAGCGCCTCGCGCCGCCAACCCGTCAGAACGGAGGCAGGGATGAAGAGAACTTCCTTCAGTTCGAGACGAATGGTTCGGGCAACATAAATCGTGTTTCCCAAACGCGAGAGCGTCCGTCGCACTGCCTCTTCCTGCGAAGTTCGTGCCGGTTGATGCGGATGGGCAAAGTCGAGCGAGACTGTGCGCTTCAGTTCGTCCGTGAGGGAAAGTGAGAATCCCTCGTCCGTTTGTCGCAGTGTCATGTCCAAAGCCAGGCGTCGCTCTGCGGTCGGACGCGAGAGCGTTTGTTCCATTGCGTGGTCCAGACTTCGGTGAAGAACCGCGCCGGGTCGGACTTTCGGCATCGTGGCAGGAAAGAGCGTCGTCCCGTTTTCCACCCGGTTCAGACGGAAACCTTGGAAAGTGCCGTCGGGAGCAAGGAAACAAAGACCGTCGCCCGCTTGCAGCGGCGGGATGTTGGGCAGCAGTGCCACTTTCAGCAGACGCGGTGCCACTTCCTTCACCTTCGCCACGGCGGGACCTATGGCTTTTGGCGTGTGGAGGGAAGCCAGGGCGTCGGCGGGGCGACCGTGGAGAAAATAGTCCGTGAAACCGCGGTTGAAACTGCGGGACACGTCGGGCGTGAAGCCGAGAGAAACCTCTCCGGCGGAAGCGCGGCAGAAATCGTTGGAGCGGCGCGAAAGAATTTCGTCAATCTGTCGGCGATAGAATGCCGTGACGTTTTTCACATAGCCCACATCCTTCAAACGTCCCTCAATCTTGAACGAACTGACGCCCGCATCCATCATCTCCTCCAAAGATGCCGAGCGATTCATGTCACGCAGCGAAAGCAGATGTTTTTCATGCGCCAGCGTGTGTCCCGAAGCGTCGGTCAAGTCGAAAGCCAAACGACAAAACTGTGCGCAACAGCCTCGATTTGCCGAACGACCGAAACAATGTTGCGAAGCATAGCAACGCCCGCTGTAGCTGACACACAGTGCCCCATGCACGAACGCCTCGAGCGGAGTCCGAACCGTTTCGGCGATGTGGCGAATCTCACGCAGCGAAAGTTCGCGTGCCACCACCAAACGAGTGAAACCCGCCGCTTCCAGCAAGGCAGCTTTCTCGGGCGTCGTGATGTCGGTCTGCGTAGAGGCATGCAGGGCAATCGGAGGCAGAGACATTTTCAAATATGCCCAATCCTGCACGATGAGAGCGTCAGCCCCTGCCTCATAGAGTTGCTTCACGAGCGACTCGGCGGCAGAGAGTTCGTCATCGAAGAGAATGGTGTTGAGCGTGACGTAAACTTTCGCGCCAAAAGGTTGAGCATAGTGGCAAAGACGTTCAATGTCCGCCACACTGTTGCCCGCAGCGGCACGCGCACCAAAACCCGGACCGCCAACATAGACCGCATCGGCGCCATGACGTACGGCTTCGATGCCAATGTCGGCAGTGCGAGCGGGAGAAAGTAGTTCAATGGGAGTCATGAAAGAAGAGATGAGACATCAGAAATCTGCACTTTGAGAAAATTCCCGGGTGAGGCGTTTGGCTTCTGCCCGTGCCGGTTTTCCGGTGTCGGTGAAAGGGAGATGGGGAACGGCAACAAAGCGGCGCGGCACGGCGTGCGGCGGTAACAGTCGGCGACAAAGTCTGTCCAATGTTTCCGGCGTGATGCCCTCGCAGGGCTCGAAGAGCAACGTCACGGACTCGCCGAGACGCTCGTCGGGGAGCGAGGTGACGAGAAAGTGAACCGGAAGCGAAGCAAGTCCCGTTTCCAACTCCTCAATGCGGAGTTTCAGACCGCCGGAGCAAATGACGTTGTCGCGGCGTCCGAGAATGCGAAAACTTCCGTCGGGAAGAATTTCCGCCAAGTCGTTGGTCGTCAGACTTCCCTCCGTGATGCCCGGTGCGTCAATGACCAGTGTTTCCTCCGAAGAAAGAGAAAGTCGCACGCCCGGGAGAGGACGATAGGTCGTCGAAGCCTCCGAACCGTTCAGACGGCGGAGAGCTATGTGCGAAAGCGTCTCCGTCATGCCGTAGCTGCTCCACACTTCGTTCGGAAGCAAATGCAGTTCCGCCTCCAAGGAGGGCGGGATGGCGCCGCCGCCGATGAGAAGGCAGCGGATGCGGCGAAGCAGCCGACGGTCGTGGGGCGAGCGCAGACTTTCAAAAACCTGCATCGGCGTCATGGCAGCAAAGAAGGGCGCGTCGCGGAGTGAGGCGAGCGGACGGGAAGAGGGACAAACCGCACGCAGGTGGAGCGGTCCGACGAGTGAGCGAACCACCATCATTTGTCCCGCGATGAATTTCAGCGGCAGGCAGAGCAGGGCTGTGGCATCGGCAGGAATGCGCAGGAAACGCAGCGTGGCTTCCGCGCTTCGGAGCATCCGTTGTTTCTCCACGCGGAGCGGTTGAGGCTGTCCCGTACTCCCCGAAGTCTGCACCGTCAGTGTCGGTGTCTTGTCGCAAAAGTTGCGGCGAAAGTCGGAAGCTTCGCAAGAAAACTTTCGCTGTTCGTGACACCCAAACCACATTCTCTCGCCCTCCAAGGAAAGCGGGGCGCTGCGGAAGTTTGTGACGAAAAGACTGCCCGTGCCCAAGCCCTGCGGAAGCGAAAGAAACGGCTCGCCGGGGTTCAGATGTTCGTGAAGTGCTGCCGTCCACTGAGCAATGGCGTTGAGACCGATGTTCGACTCCAAAGCACTCGTCACCCAGAAGCCAATGTTCTTTTTGCGCGCCAGTGAAATCCATTCCTCTGCTCCGCCGAAACCGCCGTGGAGCGAGGGTTTGAGAATGATGAACTGCGGACGAACCCTGTCCAACAAAGCCTCCTTTTCTTCAAGTCGGTGAATGCCGATGAGTTCCTCGTCGAGCGCAATCGGAATGGGAGAGCGGCGGCAAAGTTCCGCCAAAGCCGTGTGCTGTCCCTGGCGGATGGGCTGTTCGATGCTGTGAATCCGGAACGGCGCAAGTTGGTTCAGTCGCTCCAAAGCTTCGTCGGCGGAGAAGCCTCCGTTAGCGTCCAAGCGCAGTTCAACCTCTGAGGCAGAGAACCGTTCCCGCAGGCTTCGGATGAGGGAAAGTTCGCTCTCGAAGTCCAGTGCGCCGATTTTCAGTTTGACACAGTGGAAGCCCTGAGTCAGCTTTTCTTCCATCTTTTTCAGCATCTCCTCCTTCGAACCCATCCAAACGAGACCGTTGATGGGAATGCTGGTGCGCCCCTCGGTGAAGGAGGACGGAAAAAGGTGAAGATAGTCGCCACGAAGGGAAGCTGCCGCCGAAAAGAAAGCCGTTTCCAAACCCATTCTCATGGAGGGATAGGCACGAAGGGCTGACAAATCCAAACTTCCCGTCAGTTCCGCCTCCCGACAGAAACGACGCAGCGTCGGTTCGTAGGCTTCGTCGTAGTCCACGCTCAGATCGTGGAGCGGCGCACACTCTCCCAGTCCCGTGAAGTGAAGCCCGGGCGTGGCAGAGGTGAGGACAATGCGCCACACCGGGCGGGTCAGATAGACCCCTCGGGAGGTGCCCGCCGGCTGTTTGAACGTCAGCGTCTGCGGAATGACGCGGAGCCGGAAGGGAGGTAGGGATGGGAGAACGGTGAAGGGAACTTTCATGTCGCGGAGGAGAAGACGTCAGAAGTTTCGTGAGAATTTCGGTTTGCGTTTTTCCAAGAAGGCGCGGCTGCCTTCCTGTGCTTCGTCCAGCATGTAATAGAGCATCGTCGCGTCGCCCGCAAGTTGCTGAATGCCCGCCTGACCGTCGAGCTCGGCATTGAGACCCGCCTTAATCATGCGGAGGGCGAGGGGCGAAAGTTCCATCATGCGTTCCGCCCATTCAACGGCTTCGTCTTCCAGTCGGTCGAAAGGCACGACTTTGTTCACCATGCCCATGCGCTCTGCCTCCTCTGCGCTGTACTGTCGGCAGAGAAACCACATTTCTCGTGCCTTTTTTTGTCCCACAATGCGCGCCAGATAGGACGCTCCGAAACCCGCGTCGAAGGAACCAACCTTCGGTCCGGTCTGTCCGAAGATGGCGTTGTCGGAAGCTATGGTCAGGTCGCACACAAGGTGAAGCACGTGGCCGCCGCCGATGGCATAGCCGTTCACCATCGCAATGACCGGTTTCGGGAGCGTGCGAATCTGTTTCTGTACTTCCAAGACATTCAGTTTCGGAGTCCCCGCATCATCGACGTATCCTCCGCGCCCTTTGACGTGCATGTCGCCCCCGGCGCAGAAAGCCTTGTCGCCGGCACCGGTCAGCAAAACCACGCCCACCTCGCGGTGGGTCGCGCAGTAGCGGAAGGCGTCGGACATTTCCGAAACGGTGAGGGGAGTGAAGGCATTGCGGTAGCGCGGACGGTTGATGGTGATGCGCGCAATGCCGTTGTAGAGGTCGAAGCAGATTTCTTCGTAGTCTTTTATTTTTGTCCAAGTTCTCATGATACCTATATATATAATGTGTGATTTGTTGTTCGGAGTGTTCGTTGAAAGTCGTGGCGGAGAGCGTCAGTCGTCGGCAAATGCCTTCACCTCCAACAAACGGGAAACGGGACTTTCCGAGAGCCATTCTTCAAAGAGAGAGGAGGTGCATTCTGCGGGCAGGACTTCCCGATGTTCCACCCCAAAACTTTGGGCGATGCCTTCGGCAGAGAACCCATCGCTTCGGGCAGCCACGAAAGTGTTGCGGGCAGGAGAGTCTTTCAGTCCGGGGAGAGAGTTGAAGATGCCGCCGCCGGCGTCGTTGTAGAGAAGAATGCGGAGGTTGGAAGGCAGACGAGTGTTCCAAAGAGCGTTGGCATCGTAGAAAAAACTCAAATCGCCGATGACCACCAAGTGAAGCCCCTTGCCCTTCAACGCACATCCCACGGCGGCAGACAGACTTCCCTCGATGCCATTGACGCCGCGGTTGCAGAAAACGGGAAAGTCGCCCGACTCAAAGACCCGCGAAGCGGCACGAACCGCCGTGCTGTTGGCAAGATGCAAGGTGAAGTTCCGACGGTGTGCAAGCGCAGGGCGCAGGGAGAGAAGAATATGTTCCAAAGAAGTTTCGGACGTATTCGCCTGTCGGGCAGAATCTTCTTTCCAACGGAGATTCAATGTGTCCGCGGCAAACTTCACTGCCGCGTTGTCGCCCGGCAGACAGCGATTCAGTTGCTCCAGTGCCGGGAGGGCGGGAGATTCGAGGAACGTGTCAAGATGTTCGAACGTGTCGGTGAACTCCGCTTCCAAGCCAATGCGGATGACGCGGCAGGGAGCGGAACGCAGGAGTTTCTTGAAGCGTTTGTGGACGAAGTTTCCGCCCACCTGAATGATGAGGTCAGGAATCAGCATTGTCTCACCCGGCTCCACGCAGTCGAAAGCATTCATTCGGAAACTGTTCTTTTGACCCGAGAGAATCTCCGGCAAAACAAGCAGACGGCGTTTTTGCTCCAGTTCCTCCACTTCAGCCTTCAAATCTCCCTTTTCATATTGTCCGATGAGCAAAGCCGGAAGTCGCGCCTGACGAATGAGTTCCAGCAGGTCGTGGGGGAAAGGTGTGGAAGAATAGGTCTGAACCCGTTGGAACGTACGTTCCCGTGGCAGTTCGTCCGCAAAGAAGCGGAACAAAGGTTCGTCAATCGGGACGTTCAAATGAGCAGGACCGCCTTCGTTCATTCGGAGTCGGCAAAGCGCTTCGTTGATGGCGCGGTTGTTTTGCAGGCGTGTCTTTTCGTCATATTCACTTCCTGTCGGCAGACAGAGAAGTTGCTGCGTGGGGCAGTAGGGGAGAAACGCTCCGTTCTGCGACAGCGTTTGTCCGTCGGTTTGTCCGATTTGCCAAAGCGGGCGGTCGGCAGAGATGACCAGCAGAGGAATGTGGCGGAAATAGGCTTCCGCCACGGCGGGCAGGCATCCCAACACGGCAGAGCCCGAGGTGACGCAGACTGCAGTCAAGGCAGCATCGCCGTTGGCAAGCGCCAAACCCAACGCCACGAAACCCGCGCTGCGCTCATCGGTCACGGGGTGCAGTCGAACGCGCTTCGGATGTTGCTTCGCCAAAAGGTGGAGGTTGTGGACGATGATGCCGTTGCGAGAGCCGGGACACACCACAATGTCACACTGACCCTGCGCAAAAAGCAAGGCTGACAACTGATTGACTTGAGGAGAGGAGGAGAAGGGCAAGGGAATTTGATTTGAATTTTGGGTTGGAAATAGAAGTAAGGGATATACTATACTTCAAAAAAGACTTTGCATGGTTGCCATTTTTCGGCGGGTTTCTTCCCACTCCGTTTCGACAGCGCTTTCCGGCATGATGCCTCCGCCGGCGTAGAGGCGGGCGGTGTGGGCGGTGAGTTCCATGCAGCGAAGCGAGACGTAAAGTCGCGTTTCATTTTCCAAGAACAGCGGACCGCTGAAACCGGCATAGTAGCGACGGGAGGCGGGTTCGGCACGCAGGATGGTTTCCATCGCCGCTTCGCGAGGCAGTCCGCAGACCGCCGGGGTGGGGTGGAGCAGTGACAGAGTCTCCGTCACGGCAGCGCGAGAGGGGAGTGAGAAACGATAGTCCGTGGCGAGGTGTTGCAGGTGTCCGCACCCTTGCGTGTGAACGGGAGAAACCTGAATGTTCTCTGCCGTTTGGACAAGACAGGAGTGAATGAAATCCGAGACAACCGCCTGCTCGCCAAGGTTCTTATGGTCCCACGACCCCGTTTCCGAAACCTTGTTCGCACGAGTTCCCGCCAAAGCTACGGAATGCCAACAGTCGTTGCAGCGTTCCAAGAGAGGCTCGGGCGAGGCGACCAGCCACGTGCCCGTTTGCGGAGTCATCCACAGCGCGACAAAGACCGAGGGATTCTGACGGCAGGCACGCACAAAAAGATGGAGCGGAGAGTGGGCACGAGTCGGAGAAAAGTTGAATTCATGGCGGCGTGCCAAGACCACTTTCTCTGTCTCCCCCGTTTGCAGACTTTGACTGACGACGTCGAATGCCTGTTCGTAGGTCTCTCGTTCGTCGAGACTGTCCTCGGGAAAAAGCAGCGGCGCAGTCAGTTCCTCTTCTCCCACCGCGATGCGGCTGATTTCGTCCGGCTCCAGCCAAACTAACGGCAACTCTTCGCCGGGTTGGAAAGGACAGATGGCATAGCCGCCGGTCAGGGGAAGCTGAGAAATGTCGCTCAGTGTCTGAGGCAGACGATTTTGTTTCAGCCGAGTGATGTGGCGAGCGTGAGGCGGACGAAAGAAAACGTAACTCGCCATGATTCAGTGCTCTTGTTTTTTCGCTTCTTCCCAGATGGCATCCATCTCCGCCAAGGTCATGTCGGTGAGTTGGCAACCTTTTTTCAAGGTTTGGCTCTCCAGATAGTTGAAGCGGTTGATGAATTTCCTGTTGGTGCGCTCCAGTGCGTTGTCGGGGTTGATGTGATAGAGGCGTGCGGCATTGATGAGGCTGAACATGACGTCGCCGAACTCCGCTTCCGCCTTGTCGGCGTCCATGTGTTCCACTTCTGCCTCGAACTCGCTGATTTCTTCTTTCACCTTCTCCCAAACCTGACTGCGTTCCTCCCAGTCGAAACCCACGTGGCGCGCTTTGTCCTGAATGCGATAGGCTTTGATGAGCGAGGGCAGGGCGGCGGGAACGCCGGACAGCACGGTTTTGTTTCCGTCCTTTTCTTTCTGTTTGAGTTGTTCCCATTGGTCGCTGACCTGAGCGGAAGTGGTCACTTCGCTCTTTTCGCCGGAGGACGGCGGGAAGACATGAGGATGACGGAAAATCAGCTTTTCGCAGAGACGGTTGCAGACGTCGGCAATGTCAAAGTCTCCCTGTTCGGAACCAATCTTGGCATAGAAACAAATGTGCAACAGCATGTCGCCCAGTTCTTTGCATACTTCGTGGCTGTCCTGCTTGATGAGTGCGTCGCACAACTCATAGACTTCCTCAATGGTGTTGGGGCGCAGGCTTTCGTTGGTCTGCTTTCGGTCCCAGGGGCACTTGACACGAAGTTCGTCAAGCACGTCCAACAAACGACCGAAAGCCTTCATTTGTTCTTCACGAGTGTTCATAGATGAATTAGATATTTCTAAGTCGCAAAGGAAGGAGAAAAGTAGGTGTTTTTGTGTGAAAAGAGGGGAGCGAAGCCCCGCTTTTCGTACTTTTCCGCCTTCTTTGCACGGATTCTGTAAAAACGTAAAGCAAAATTACTCAATTCTTCCATATTTCCCCTACTTTTGCCCTATGGAAAAGTTTGATGTTCATATTCTTGGTTGTGGAAGTGCACTTCCGACGTTGCGCCACAATCCCAGTGCACAGGTGATAAACCTGCGCGAGAAACTTTTCATGATTGACTGTGGAGAGGGCACGCAACTGGCGATGAGAAGAAACCACTTGAAGTTTAGCAAACTTTCTCACATCTTCCTCTCGCATCTCCACGGAGACCACGTGCTGGGACTCATTCCGCTGATTTCCACGCTTTCGCTGCTGGGCAGAACGCAACCCCTGCACGTCTATGCGCATGAACCTTTCGAGAAATTGATGAAACCTTGGATTGACTTTTTCTGTCATTCCGTTCCCTTCTCCGTGGAGTTCCATGCGCTGCCGAAAGACTCCGCTTCCCACTTGATTTTTGAGGACCGCTCCGTCGAGGTTTATTCCATCCCGCTTTCCCACAGAATGGCTTCTTGTGGTTTTTTGTTCCGCGAGAAAGCGCCGCTGCCGCACATTCGTCGCGACATGATTGACTTTCTGCATATTCCCGTTTTTGAAATCAACCGAATCAAGCAAGGCGAAGGTTGGACCACGGAGGACGGAGAGTTCTATCCTCACGAACGTCTGACCTATTCGGCGGAGAAGGGGAGAAGTTATGCCTACTGTTCCGACACGTCCTTCTGTCCGTTGAACGCTCCGCTCCTCAATGGCGTGGATGTGCTCTACCACGAAGCCACGTTCGGCAAGGCGGATGAACCTCGTGCCGCGCAGACCTGCCACAGCACGGCGGAGCAGGCTGCCACGTTGGCGAAGAATGCTGGAGTCGGCAAACTCGTCATCGGACACTATTCCTCGCGCTATGACGACGAGACGGTGCTGCTTCAAGAAGCCTCCGCCGTTTTCCCCCACACCGAACTCGCCGAGGAGGGCATGGTCATCCACGTTTGAACAAAGGAGTGAGCAAGAAAAAGGAATGGTCATTCATGTCTGCGCGACACGGATGACCATTCCTTTATATATGTGGGTGTTCTATATCTCCTAAAGAGTCTGTTTCACTTCTTGGCAAAGCTGTCTTTGAGATTGACGGTGCGGTTGAAGACGGGGGCTTCGGGCGTGGAGTGAATGTCGAGGGTGAAGTAGCCCGTGCGCTGGAACTGCAGGTAGCGGTTGCCCGTGTCGTTCTTGACGGCGAAGGGTTCCACGTAACATTCCTTCAGCACTTGCAGCGATTCCGGGTTGAGGAGTTCGCGGAAGTCACGCTCATCGGCAGCGGGATTTTCGACGGTGAAGAGAGGATTGTAGAGACGCACCTCGGCTTTGACGCAATGGTTTGCGCTGACCCAGTGGAGCGTTCCTTTGACCTTTCTGTTTGCACCTTCCATGCCGCTCTTGCTCAGCGGGTCATATTCTGCATAGACCTCCACGACTTTGCCGTTCTCGTCTTTCTTGCATCCCGTGCATTTCACGATGTAGGCACTCTTCAGACGTACCTCTTTTCCGGGCACCATGCGGAAGAATTTCTTCGGCGCGTCTTCCATGAAGTCGGCGCGTTCCATCCAGAGTTCGCGACTGAAAGTGATGGTGTGGCTTCCGTCGTTTTCGTTCTCCGGATTGTTGATGGTCTCCATCTCTTCCGTTTGTCCTTCGGGATAGTTTGTGATGATGAGTTTCACGGGGTCAAGCACTGCACTGACGCGGAGTGCGCGAGCGTTGAGGTCTTCGCGAGCAGCCGCTTCGAGCATGGAATATTCGTTGATGGCTTCAATCTTAGTGTAACCAATCATATCCACGAACTTGCGGATGGCTTCGGGAGAGTAGCCGCGGCGTCGCAGACCGCAGATGGTCGGCATTCGCGGGTCGTCCCATCCGTCCACCAGTCCTTCCTCGACGAGGGCGAGGAGTTTACGCTTTGACATGAGCGTGTGGGTGAGGTTCAGACGGTTGAACTCATACTGTCGCGGGCGGTGGTCCTCAAGGTCCTTTCCTTCCTTCAGTTCATCGATGAAGTAGTCATAGAGCGGGCGGTGAGGAACAAACTCCAGGGTGCAGATGGAGTGAGTAACGCCTTCGAAGAAGTCGCTTTGTCCGTGGGCAAAGTCATACATGGGATAGGCTTTCCACTTGTTGCCCGTGATGTGGTGTTCTTTGTTGATGACGCGATAGATGATGGGGTCGCGGAAGTGCATGTTCGGACTGCTCATGTCAATCTTTGCGCGTAGCACCATGGCACCTTCGGGCACTTCCCCCGTGTTCATTTTCTCAAAGAGTGCAAGACTCTCTTCGATGGGACGGTTGCGGAAGGGGCTGTCCGTTCCGGGTTGTGTCGGCGTTCCCTTCTGCTGTGCGATTTCTTCGCTGGTCTGTTCGTCGATGTAGGCTTTTCCTTGTTTGATGAGCGAAACGGCGAAGTCCCAGAGTTGTTGGAAATAGTCAGAGGCGTGATAGATGTTGCCCCATTTGAAGCCGAGCCATTGAATGTCTTCTTTGATGGCTTCCACATATTCCGTGTCTTCTTTCTGCGGGTTGGTGTCGTCAAGTCTCAGGTTGCAGACCCCGCCAAACTTCTGTGCGATGCCGAAGTCCATGCAGATGGCTTTGGCATGTCCGATGTGGAGATAGCCGTTTGGTTCGGGCGGAAAGCGCGTTTGCAGTCTCCCGTCGTTTTTACCTTTCTCGAGGTCTTCCACCACGATTTGTTCGATGAAGTTAAGGCTCTTCTGCGTGTTGTTTTCGCTTGGATTTATGTTTTCGCTCATATACTATAATATTGCCTTTAGTTAGCGTGG
>JBJEAG010000043.1:0-4008 GCA_051868855.1 Alloprevotella sp.
TTTTTGGAGGTTAGTTCGGGCATTGCCGACAAAATGATTTTGCTCTTTTATAGATATTTTTGCGTTGCATGAACGTCCACACGAACATAACCGGACACAAGCCGATGATAAGTCTGTCTGAGCAGGAGTTGAACATACTTCTGCTCATCTCCTACGGCATGAGTTCCGCCGGCATCGGCGAGCGTTTGTTCGTTTCGGAAAACACGGTGGAGTATCACCGAAAAAAATTGTTCCACAAATTCTGCGTCCACAACTCGGCGCACCTCGTCGGCGAAGCCTACCGACGCGGATTCCTCAAGGTGACAGACGAGGACTGAATCTGCCGTCACGAAACTACTTCCCTTCCCCGTTTCAGAAAAAGTGGAGCACTTGGTTCGACAAAACTTTTTCATTACACTTTATTTTCAACGCTTATGAAAAGAACTCTTTACCTCCTTTGCCTGCTTCTTTGCGGCGCGGTCCACGCCACGGCGCAACAGAGCAAACGACAACTGAGAATGCCGATTCCCGGAGTGGACATCAGGCAACTCCACGGAAACGCCCGCCACGACGCTGCCAAGAAAGAGGCGCGCGAGGCAAAGCCCGCCATGACCGGACGCTGCCAAGTGAGACTCGTGAAGCCCGAGCAGCGAGCCGCCGCAGTGAACAAAACCGACGTCTATGTGAAGAAAAGTCTGCCCATCAGTTGGGAATACAAGTTCGAAGACCTGAGAGATGCTTCCAACAACACGTCAAGCACGAAATCCATCGCCTACGACAAATTCGGGAATTTCCAAACCATCGACTATGGTGACTACAAGGATGTCTATGCCTACGAATATGCCACCGGAAGGAAATGGACGAAGAAAACCGTCAGCCGTGTGGAAGGAACTGAATCTCGGGTAACGAACCAGGAACTCCGCACGCTTGACACGGCGGGCAGGGTGCTCACCATCAAACGCTACGAGAGCGTTCAAGTCGAAGAAGGTATCTACAACCTGGTGCTCGTGGAAGAGAAAGAATATGAATACACCCACGTCGCCGAAGGTATCCTCGTGAAGGAAATCAGCTACAACTCCTGGGAGCCGACAGAAATTCAGTGGCAAACTTTCCGCAAATGGTGCGACCCCTTGCAGGCTTACGTGGAATGCGAAAGCGGCTACGGCGGACGCATGGAACTCTCCGTCGAAGCCGACAAATACGTCATCAAGACTTTCTCCTACGACTACGAAAACAAGACCTACGCCGACACGCCCTCCAAGCTGGAAGAACACTACTTCACCGCTGACGGTCGCGACGGTGGTTACTACAGTGCCACGTATTCCGACAGTGGCGACATTTACTACGAGCAAGGCGAGAAATATCTCTACACCGACGACGCTCCGCAAGCCGGTTACACCACCCGAATCACGCAAGAGATTGACGACTATGGCAACACAGGCTGGGTCAATAAGAAGAAAGAAGAATATTCCAACAACTTCGACGACCCCATGATTCCCGGCAGCGGCAACCGCTATAGGAAGCAATACAACTATGATTCCGACGCTGCGGCTTGGGTGCTGGAATACGACATCCGCAACGAATGGACCGCCCAAGGTTTCATGCGAGAAGAATGGAATTCCTACCTCTCCGATGGCTCGCTGAACTGGACGGACGTGGAGATGTGGAAATATGACAACGAAGGTAACGAACTCGGCTACGTCTATCCCTTCAACAACGGCGGATATGTCCTGGAAACTGAAAGCGATGTGTTGAACGAGGATGTCTCCTACTACACTTACTATGACGCCAACGGCAACGTGACGAAAAGACTGAAGCTGGTTGCCAACGACGAAAAGACTTCTGCCACGCTGGGTGACTTCACGCCCTACGAACTGAAGAACGGCGCGTGGGTCATGGTCACGGGCTCCTTCACGATTGGCGACGGCGCCGGACGACTCGAAGCGGAGTTCGACAGCAAAGGCAGAATCGTCAAGAGCGAAGAGTACGACCAGAACGCGCAACTCAGCGTCCGACGACTCTACACCTACACTGCCAACGGATATACCGAAGAGAAGTACGAACAGATTGACGAATACTTCTTCAAAAGCCAAACCTCAGGCATAAGCATCGACAACGACGGAACTCTCTCCGACTGGTACATTTACTATAACGTCCTCGGAAACACGATGGGCGGTTACAAATACGAAACCTACGCCGACGGAAGACATATCTCCTACTCTTACAACGACACGACCGGAGAGTTCGTCCGTTCCGGTGCCTACGTCGAGAATCTCGAGACGGTGGCTGCCGACGGCACTCGAACCGTCATCTATCGTGAACTTGACTCCAACGGCAACATCGTTGAAACCGGAAAAGTGATTTCAAACTATGAAGACACGACCAGCCTCTATGAACGCTACACCAAAGAAGACGGCAAATGGGTGGGCGTTGAAAAAAGAGAGTCGTTCTCGGTGACGAGACCGACATTCGACGTCAATCCCATCACCGACCCGCTGGAAATTCATGACGAATATTTCTTCCCCAATGATGATGATGACGTTTCTCCTTCTGCCCTTTACTCCACGCACTACGCTTGGGTGGACGATGCATGGGTGGTTCGCCGCAGCAATACTTGCTCCTACACTTTGGAGGGCAACACGCTGACTCAGGCCGTCACTTATATTAATAACGACCCTGCAAGCGGAAGTTCCGAGAAAGAAACCGATATCTTTGTGACCACTCGCGACGATAAGCACAACGTCGTGGCTCAGTCCAGTCGCTATGAACAAACGCGGAAGAGCGAATATAGCAACTACTTCCACGGAAGCAAGCATGACTTCGCCTACGAATATAACAGCGAGAATCAACTCACCCGACAAACGATAACAATCTATCAAGACGAGACGGGCGACGGACTGGTGGCTTGGAACCGCGAAACCATTACTTACAACTATGAACTCTGCGATGTCGTGGATGGCATCACTCCGATTGACGGCAGCAACTCCGACGCTCTCCGCCTGAACGGCAGAACACTCTCCGCCAACGGCGCAGAACTCACAGTCTATGCCGCCGACGGCACCCGCGTTGCCCAAGGCAAGCAGGTGAACCTCCCCGCCGCCGGCATCTACATCGTCACCAACGGCAGCAGCCGCAGCAAAGTGGCAGTGAAATAAAAGAACTTCTCGAAATGTAAAAGAACTTTCTCGAAATGAATTTTGAGGGCGTGTCAGTTTCAATTGACACGCCCTCTTTTTGTGAGGCGGAAACGTCTGCAACCGCCTTGCACGTGGAACGTTTGAAGATAAAACAGCGAAATATCGGAATCCGCGCCTCCAAGGCATCCGGATTTTTTGCCACGGCGTGGCGAAAATTTGCCACGGCGTGGCGAAAATTTGCCACGGCGTGGCAAAAAAATTCCACTTCTTCCCGTTCCTCCGCAAACCTGAAGAAAACCACCCTTCCGCAGTGCGTCAGCGCCGCGGAAGTTTGTCCCGGTTGTCCCTCAGTTGTCCCGGTTGTCCCTCAGTTGTCTCAGTTGTCCCTTGTTGTCTCAGTTGTCCCTCGTTGTCTCGGTTGTCCCTCGTTGTCTCGGTTGTCTCGGTTGTCTCGGTTGTCTTTAAGAACCACCGTGCGCCGCGCAGCCGCCGCCAACGCCTTCATGCTCTCCGCCGCCAATCATTCTGCAACCATTTGCAACCATTTGCAACCATTTTGCAACCATTTTGCAACCCGCTATACCTCTGCAAAAAGCCTGCAAAACACCTGCAAAAAGCCTGCAAAACGCCTGCAAAACCCTGTCGAAACATATAGAAGGTAGCGAACAACCACAAACGAAAGTGCAGAACAACCACAAAAAAGAGGGGAAAGAAAATATTGCTGTCCGGTAAACGGTCTTAATGGTGTCAATTCGTTGGTGTTTGCAGAGGACAAGCCCCCCCTTGACCGAATGATGAGTGCTGACTGTCTGCGCAAGGTGAGAGCAGAACATCAAACTTGCTTGAATGTTTTGCCGAACCGCAGCCAGACTTGAGGTAACTAAAGTTCGGT
>JBJEAG010000044.1:0-3994 GCA_051868855.1 Alloprevotella sp.
CGTTGGCTTGTGGTGGAACTTTCGGAAGGCAGCGGGGAGTGCGGCGATGATGTCGTGGGCGGTGACGCTGTGTTCACCGAGTTCTTTGGCAGCAATGTCGCCGGCGAGTCCGTGGAGATAGACCGCCATGCGGCAGGCGTCGAGCATGGAGTAGTGTTGCGCAAGCAGCGCCGTCACGATGCCGGTCAGGACGTCCCCGCTTCCGGCAGTGCCCATTCCGCTGTTGCCCGTCGTGTTGAAGAAGACCTGACCTTCCGGGGTGCAGACGGCGGAGTGATGTCCTTTGAAGATGATGTAGAACTGATGGCGGCGGCAGAGATTGACGGCTTCGAGCAACATGCTGAAACTGTCGTGGCGACAGATGCCGAGTTTCTGCATCTCTCCGGGGTGGGGCGTGAAGACCACGTTTTGCGGAATTTGCGACATCCACCCTTTGTGGTCGCCGAGGATGCTGATGGCATCGGCGTCGATGACCATGGGCACTGCCACGTGACTCACCTGTTCGATGAAGGCAAGTGCCGTTTCCTTTCCCGTGCCTATGCCGGGACCGATGGCAATGGCATCAAAAGCGTCGGTGCGGATGGGGGAAGTGAAGACTTTCGGGTGTTTGTCCAACGAAAGCACGGCTTCGGGCACGGCGGTTTGGAGGATGTTGTTGTTCAGTTCCGGTGTGTGAACCGTCACTTTCCCGACGCCGCTTCTGAGACAGGCTTGCGTGGCGAGGATGGCTGCGCCCGCCATGCCATAGCTTCCTGCCACGACCAAGGCGTGACCGAAGGTGCCTTTGTGTCCATAGACGGGACGCGTTTTCCACATTCCGCGGATGTCATCGGCAGTGGTGAGGTGGAAGGAGGATTCGATTTTCGCGTTCGCCTCTTCGGTGATGCCGATGGAAAGGAGGTGAACTTCTCCGGCGTAGGGCAGCGTGTCGTCAAGCAGCAGCGAAAGTTTCGGAGCGTGGAGCGTCAGGGTGTGGTCGGCACTGACGATGGAGGACGGTGTGTTGAAACTGTTGTCTTCGCACATCAATCCCGAGGGAATGTCGATGCTGACGACCTCGGCGGGTGAGGAGTTGATGAGTTTCACCAGCGAGGCAAAGCCGCCGTTGAGCGGTTTCTTCAGACCGATGCCGAAGAGGGCGTCGATGACCAGCGTGTCTTGGTCCAGTTTCGGCGTCTCGAACTGTTGCGTGATTTCGGAGAACGTCACCTGCGGACATTCCTGTTGCAGTCTTTCGCTGTTTGCGCGGCAGTCGTCGCTGAGTTGGTTGCGGGTGTTGAAGAGGAAGACGCTTATCTCGCTGAAACCGGCTTGCGAGAGCAGACGTGCGATGGCGAGACCGTCGCCTCCGTTGCCGCCGGGTCCGGAAAACACCACGATTTTCCTTTCGAATCTGCCGATGTGCGGAAGCAAGAAATCCGCACAGGCAATGGCGGCTCTCTCCATGAGTTCGAGAGACGTTATCTGCTCGTCACGGATGGCGGTGGCGTCTAAGTCATGTATTTGGGCTGAATTGAAAACCTTCATGTTTTTGCGTGTGGAAACGTAACGAAATAATCAAAAATTCAGTAACGATTCTTTCAATTTTCAGTAACGATTCTTTCAACAATCAGAAATTCCACCAATGCTTTTTCTTTTTCGGTTGGTGACCGTGTTGCATTTCTTCCAGATACTCGGCGTAGGTGAGTCCTCGGGAAATCATTTGGTAGATGGCTCCCCAGTCGGGCAGTCCGCCGATGTTTCGGTCGTCGATGAAGACGTCAGCCTTCAGTTTGCGGCTCCAGTGTTTCGTGCCCTGGTGGTCGCAGGCGTCTTCGTCGATGTCGGCATTGACAGCGTAGAAGCGGACGCCCCTTTCTTCGCACCACTTCACTGCTTCTTCCAGCAGTTCGCCCTCTCTGACGGAGAAAAGGATGAGTTTGTGACCTTCTGCCATGAGACGGCGCAGGGTGGAGGTGGCAAACGGTTTTTCTTTGCCGATGGCGGGATAGCGGTGCTCCACGATGGTTCCGTCGAAATCTACTGATATAATCATTTCTTTATGTTTTTATTTGAAGGAGTGTGCTATATATATTATATGGTGTGCTATATATAATGTCTCTCACTTTGTCGCTCAAGACCAAAGTTTATTCTTTCAGTCTGATGACTTTTTGACCACTAAAATCTTTTTGACCCTTTTGACCCCTTTGACCTTTTAGACCTTTTAGACCCCTCAAATTCTCAAGTGCGCATCGGAAGGGAGGAATCCGACTGCCTGCAGCGGCACGCACAAAAGCATTTTCTTTGTTGCTGAGCAGGTAGGTCGTTTCGTCGGCAACGGTGCTGCCGTCAAAGGTGGATTGGAAAGCGAAACCGTCCAAAGCGTCGGAGGCAGGGGCAGAAACGGTCGTACCTTTCAGTGAGGTGAAGCGTACGCTCAGTGGCGAAGCATCGCCCGGCGCGTTTGCCTTTACGAGATAGGGCATCCCGGCGGTCATTTCGCTGACGGCATAGAGTGCAAACTCATTGTCGTTCTCGCTTTCTTTCAGGTGCGTCACCGTCACGCCGTCCGGCACTCGGGCAGGGAAGGGCAGACAGAAAGTTTGCCAATGTCCGTCGCCGCTGATGTTGCGTTCGAGCGACAACTGCTCTTCTTCCACGGAGAAGACGCGTTCAGCGAAGAAGGGCTGTTTGTCCGTCAGTTCTGCGGCGCGGAGCAGGTGGCGCAAACCATCCGCTGCCTCCACCACGACGAAGTGCCAGTCTTCGGGCACGGCGGTCTCAGAGGCTTCTGCGACGAATATCACATAATTCTTCGCCGTTGGCGCTGACGAGAATTTGCGGCTGCGAACAGGCAGTGAGATTTGCGTGAGGTCGGCGGCGCGGGAATCTTCAAAGTCAAGGTCGGCGAGGGCAGTGGCGCTCCATCCGCCTCGAAGCACGAGGACTCCTCGGCTGTCTTTCACTTTTTCGGGCTGTGCGGCGAAGACGGCGGGGCGGGTGGCGGTGGCGTTTTCCGTCGTTGCCATCATCTTCCATTGTCCCGCTCCGGCATCGTAGCACAGACAGCGCGGCGTTTCTTCCACCGTCGTCATCTTCCCGTTTTTCAGCATCCAAAGCGTTTCTTCGCTGCTCGTTTGGAGTTGATAGTCTAAGTATTTTCCCGCCTTTTCCAAGACAAAGCACTCGTTGTTTCGTTTTCCAAAGGTGAACACTTCGGCGCGGTTGTCGGGAGCCCAAGCGTCGTTGGTCAGTTGGTTGTCGGCAAGGTCGAGCGCTGTTCCTTCGGCGGTGCGGAAGAGTGTGCCGCTGTTCAGTCCGACGGTGGCTCCGTCCTCCAAGGTGGTCTTGTCGCCGACGCGGTCGCTCAGTCCCTGGCGGAAGAACACGAGTTTTGGTGCGCTGTCGAAAGAGTAGTTGTCGAAATAGATGCCTTTCGTTCCGTTGCTGACGATTTCTTTTGCCGTCAGCTCTCTGTTTGCGGAGGTGGCATCGGTGAGCGTGAAGGTTTGGTCTTCGTTTGCGGACAACGTCCATTCGCTCCGACTGTCGCTCGCAGTTTCGAGCGTGATGCCGAGACCGCCGTTCTGCACTCGCGTCAGGTGTTTTCCGTTTTCAGCGGAGGTGATGCGAACCGTTCCGCTTTCGGTGCGGGTGATTCGCCACATTCGCGTGACGTTGGTGTAGGTCAGTTCCTTCTCCGGTTTCTCCTGCATCCACGAGCCGACGAGTTTGTTGGTGCCGGACTTGACCATGTTCGTCAGCAGCACGAAGCGTTCGTCGTCCAGCGTGCAGCCGATGAGATAGACCCCGTCGTCGGTCACCTCCTCCGGTTTCGTGACGCGTCCAAACACGTCAGTAGTCTTCTCTTCGGCTTGGAGCGCAGAGAAGACCACACAAAACGTGAGAAGGAGAAAGAGGATTCGGGGCATGTGTCTTAGCCTACATTATTCATACTCGTTCCTACTGCAAGGCCTAACTGGCAGCACCTCAACGTGGTGCTCGCTCTTCCTCT
>JBJEAG010000045.1:0-3989 GCA_051868855.1 Alloprevotella sp.
GGGTTTGAGGGGTTTGAGGGGTTTGAGGGGTTTGAGGGGTTTGAGGGGTTTGAGGAGTTTGAAGGGTTTGAGGGGTTTGAGGATTCTTGTGCCTGCTTGTTCTTTGCTCTGAGTTCCACGACGAAGGGGAGGATGCGGTGATAGGCTGCGGCGTAGGCAGGGTGTTTCCCGCATTGCATGGCGAGGCGGTGCGTGTCCTTGAGTTGGATGAGCACGTTTTGGCAGATTTGCAGGTGTCCGTGTTCCGTCACGCCTTCCTCGTGCATCATGCGGCAGAGGTCGGCATACCATTGCTTCATCTCCTGCATCTGTTTCTCGTCGTTCAGTTGGAAACGGGAGAGATATTGCTCGGCAATGACGTCGGCATCGCAGCGGAAGGCACGCAGGATGTCTTCCACTTGCCACATATAGAGCAGGTATTCAGCCAAGTTCTGTTGGCGAAGTTTTCGCGCAATTATCATGGGAAAAGAGAATGTTCAAAGGACTAAACGAAGGAGGCGTTCCTCAGAAGGAGACGTTCCTCAGAAAGAGAGTGTCCTCTCAATAGAACGAAAGGTTGAAGAGCGTCATGCCGGCATAGACCACCGAGCAGATGAGCACGACCACGCCGATGGTGCGGTTCAGCACGAGGATGCCTCGGCTGCTGAAGTTCTGCTTCATGCGGTTGATGACGTAGGTCAGACCCAGCCACCAGAGCATGGCGCCGGCGACGATGGAAAGATAGCCCACGCATTGTCCGAAGAAGTTGCCGGGGATGACAAACGTCAGCATGTTGAACAAGGCGATGAACAGGAGAATGATGAGCGGGTTGGAAAGGGTGACGAGAAAGGCTGTCGTGAAGTTGTGAATCAACGTGCCCTTGCCGGAAGAGGAGGGGCGGAGGCACTTTCTCGGGTCGGTGCGGTACATATAGACTCCGAAAATGAAGAGCATGATGCTGCCGATGAGTTTCAACCAGAAAAGATTCTCCTTGTCGTCGATGAAGTCCATCACTAACGACATGCCGAGTCCGGTGATGAGGGCATAGATGATGTCGCTCAGTGCGGCGCCGGCACCGGTGACGATGCCGAAGATTCGACCTTTCCGAATGGTGCGTTGCACACAAAGAATGCCCACGGGACCCATCGGTGCGGAGGCGATGATGCCCACGAGAAGTCCTTTGATGACCAGCAGGAAGGGGCTGGCAAATTCAACGAAGATATTGTTGTCCATAAGCATCCGTTAGCGCAGAAGCGGCACGAAACGCATTTCGTGTTCAATCTGCTTCTGTCGTTTACGCATATATCGCGATGGTTTCAGCGAACTAAACTTGAGCGGATTGGGAAGGGTGGCTGCGATGAGTGCGCAGTCCGCTCGGGTTAGTTCTGAGGCTCGGCAGCCGAAGTGGCGCAGTGCCACGGCTTCGGCACCGTAGATTTGAGGCCCCATTTCAATGCTGTTGAGATAGACCTCCATGATTCTCTCTTTCGACCAGAGAAGTTCAATCAGCACGGTGAAGTAGGCTTCCAAACCTTTCCGCAGCCACGTGGAGGAGGGGGTGAGGAAGACGTTTTTGGCAGTCTGCTGACTGATGGTGCTGGCGCCTCTGCGGCGTTTTCCTTCTTTCAAGTCTTTGGCTGCTGATTGGATGGCATCGAAGTCGAAACCGTGGTGAGAGAGGAAGTTGGCATCTTCCGAAGCAATCACTGCCACCGGCATGTATTTGCTCATCTCCTCCAACGGCACCCACCGGTGATGAATGGCGGGCGCTTTGCCGTCCATGATGCTCTCGCCGCAGCGAATCAGCATCAGCGGAGTGACATAGACCGGCACCCAGCGGTAAATCAGCACTGACAACACGCTGATTGCCAGAAAACCCACCACCAGCCATTTCAGAATTTTGGTGATAATCTTGAGAGTGAACATCACGAAGGGGTTATCTCTGAGGCAGAGGGAGAAAAGAACAGCCCTTTGGGAACGCGGTCAGACAACGCTGTTCCCAAAGGGTTGCGAAAGATGTGTCAGAAAGGAAGGTCATCCACTGTGCCGGCGGGAGCGGGAGCAGCGGGAGCAGCGGGAGCGGCAGGTGCGGCAGGTGCAGGAGCAGCAGGTGCGGGAGCGGCAGCAGGAGCGGCGGGAGCGGCAGCCACAGCGTCGGGACGTTGCACTTTCCAAGCACGCACGTCATTGTACCAGCGACCGTTATACTCACGTGCTTCGATGTCGAAGGAGACGGTCAGAATCTCGCCCACTTGGATGTTGAATTCGCGCAGACGGTCTTCGCCGAAAACGCTGAACATACATTTGCGGGGATATTGCTCCATGGTTTCGAGGACGAATTCCTGCATTTTCCAACTGTTACCCGTGCGGGCGGACACGCCGCCTCTCGGTTCGTTGGCGACGATGATTTTTCCGGTGATTTCCATAAGATATGTTTGTGTTTAAAAGTTTATTCTCGATTTGTTCTCAATGGATTACGCCATTTTCTTATAGGTAATTACCTATGAGAGAAAGACGGCGCGGTGGTGCGTGACGTGACGGCGTAACGCCCGGCGAATCCGGTGAAAAGAGGGGAGCGCAAGAGGTTTATGCGCATACCACTCCGCAAAAGTACGATAAAAATTCCCAAAATCGCACTTTCTTGCATGGGTAATTACCTTTGCGGAGCGTGTAAGGCAAAAAAAGTTCCGTTGCTTTGCTCCCATCTTCACTTTTTCTTAACTTCGCTCCGCATCTCATTTATTCCCTCTTTATATACTCTTTATTCCCTCGAACCTACCTCGGGCAAAGCAAATGAAAAAGTCCATCGTCTATATCGTCAATCCCATTTCCGGCACGCAGCGCAAACACCGCGTGGCGGAGTTGGCACTTGAACTGACGGACAGAGAGGTCTTCGAGGAACCGCGCGTGTTGCAAACCGAACACGCGGGGCACGCCGAGGATTTGGCGCGCCGCGCTGCCGAGGAGGGAGTGAATGTCGTCGTGGCTGTCGGAGGCGACGGAACGGTCAATGAGGTGGGACGTGCGTTGGTCCACACGGACACGGCGCTTGCCATCATTCCCTGCGGTTCCGGAAACGGACTGGCGCGTCATCTCGACATTCCGCTCACGCCGAAAGGTGCGATTGAGATTATCAACCGTGCCGTGATTCACACGTTGGACTACGGCGTCATCAACGAACACCCTTTCTTCTGCACTTGTGGCATCGGCTTTGATGCCTACGTTTCCCAGAAATTTGCTGCCGCCGGGAAACGCGGCTTTAAGACTTACATAGAAAACACTTTGCTCTCCGGTTTCTCCTATAAACCGCAGACCTATACCATCACCAACCACGACGAAACGACCACCTGCCCGGCGTTCCTCATTGCCTGTGCCAATGCTTCGCAATATGGGAACGACGCACTGATTGCGCCTTACGCCAGCATGAAAGACGGTCTCCTCGATGTGGTCATCATGAATCCGTTCAGCACGATTGAGGCTCCGCAGGTTATCATGCAACTTTTCGGGGGCACGCTGCCGGAAGGCTCTCACGTTCGCACGCTTCGCACGGACCACCTTCACATTGTTCGCGAGGAGGAGGGACCGGCTCACTTCGACGGCGATGCTTTCACGACGGGCAAGGAAATTGACATACGTCTCGTGCGCCAAGGCTTGAACGTGGTGGTGAACGAGTCGAAACGCCGTTTCCGTCTCACACCGGCTTCGGTGCTGGGGGCTCGCCTTTTCCCGCGTCTTTTCCACCAATGGCTGCTTGACCCGGAACGTTTCCTGAAAGAGATGCACAACGATTTCAAACGCTCCGGCAAAGCCTGGCTCGAGAAATTCTCTTCCGGCAGATGAGACGGGGCGTTCGCTCGTCGGGGCGGGTGGTCCCGCCCCTTGCCGCGAGGCGCTCCCCGACCGCGTTTGCATCCGCCCTTCTCTTTGAGGGTGTGTCTAAATGCAGATTTTGGCATCACCCTCGAAGGTGCGTCAGAATGGCTAAGATGCAAGGCGCTGAGGATGAGGGC
>JBJEAG010000046.1:0-3978 GCA_051868855.1 Alloprevotella sp.
CCAGCGAAAGCATTTACGTTCGCCAGCGAAAACGCTTACGCTCGCCAGCGTAAACCAACAACTCCCAAGAAAAAAATGACAAGTCCTTAGGAAAAACTATTGCCACGGCAGAGTCGCTTCGCTCCGGTCTAAAAGGGTCAAAGAGACAAAGGGTCAAAGAGTCAAAGAGTCAAAGAGTCAAAGAGTCAAAGAGTCAAAGAGTCAAAAAGTCAAAGAGTCAAAAAGTCAAAGAGTCAAAAGGGTCAAAAGGGTCAAGAGGGTCGCTGCGCGAAGGTTCAACGCGGCTTGCGCCGCTGCTCAAAAGTGTCTTCGCAGAATCTGTTTTATCTGTGCTATCTGTGTTCAAAAAAATCGCGGAATCCGTTTCATTCGTCTCATCCGTCAAATCCGTGGTTCTCGCCAAGGTTTGCCAAGGTTTTGCAGGGGTTTTGCAAGGGTTTTGCAAGGGTTTTGCAGGTTGTCGAATGGATGCAAAAGGGTTGCAAAATGATTGCAAAAGGGTTGCAAAAGGGTTGCAAATAGTTGGCAAAAACCTGTCGGAGGGCGGTTCCCTCTCACAATTTCAGGAAACGGGCGGTGTGGCCCTTGCCTTGCGCCACGACTTCTTCGGGCGTGCCCTGCGCCACCACCCTACCGCCTTCGCGACCACCCTCGGGACCGAGGTCGATGAGATGGTCGGCACATTTCATGACTTCGGGGTTGTGTTCGATGACGATGATGGTGTGACCCCGCGTGATGAGGGCTTGGAAAGCACGGAGGAGGCAGTTGATGTCGTGGAAATGGAGACCCGTGGTCGGTTCGTCGAAGATGAAGAGCGTGGGGACACTGCGCTCCAAGCCGAGATAGTATGCCAACTTCACGCGCTGGTTCTCGCCGCCGGAAAGGGTGGAGCCAGGCTGACCGAGTTTGATGTAGCCGAGTCCGACGTCCTGCAAGGGGCGCAGACGACTGACGATGCGCTTCTGCCCGTGCTCGGAGAAGAACTCGATGGCGCGATTGACGGTCATGTCCAAAATGTCGTTGATGTCCATGCCCTCATATTTCACCTCCAAAACGTCCTTCTTGAAACGTTTGCCGTGGCAGGCTTCACACTCCAGCACGAGGTCTGCCATGAACTGCATCTCCACTTTGACCGTGCCCTCGCCCTTGCACTCTTCGCAGCGTCCGCCTTCGGTGTTGAAGGAGAACCAGGCGGGCGTCATCTCCATCTGTTTCGCCAAAGGCTGCGCCGCCATGAGTTTGCGGATTTCGTCGTAGGCTTTGACGTAGGTGACGGGATTGGAGCGCGAACTGCGACCGATGGGATTCTGGTCGATGAACTCCACGCACTGCACGGCGTCGATGTCGCCCTCGAGACGCGTGAACTCGCCGGGGCGCTCTGCCACTTCGTCTTTGGCGCGCTTCAGTCCGCGATAGAAAATGTCGCGCACCAGCGTCGATTTGCCCGAGCCACTGACGCCGGTGACCACGGTGAGCACGTTGAGCGGGAAGACCACGTCGATGCCTTTGAGGTTGTTGGCGCGGGCACCGACGACTTTGATGAAACGATTCCAGGCGCGGCGGGAGGGAGGCACGGGAATGGTTTCGAGATGGGAAAGATAGTTGAGCGTGTGGGAAGCATATTTTTCTTTTCCCTCGGGCAGAGGCGGCAGAACGTCGGGGCGTATTTCTCCTTGGAACATGACCTCGCCGCCGAGGCGTCCCGCGTCGGGACCCATGTCGATGATGTAGTCTGCAGCACGCATTATCTCTTCGTCGTGCTCCACGACAATGACGGTGTTGCCGAGGTCGCGGAGTTCTTTCAGAACAGCAATGAGGCGCTGCGTGTCGCGGGGATGGAGACCGATGCTGGGCTCGTCGAGAATGTAGAGCGAGCCGACCAGAGAGGAGCCGAGGGAGGTGGCGAGGTTGATGCGCTGGCTCTCACCGCCGGAGAGGGAGTTGGAGAGGCGGTCGAGGGTCAGATAGCCGAGACCGACATTGACGAGGAAGCGCAGGCGGGAACGGATTTCGGTGAGCAGACGGCGCCCGACGGAGGCATCGTGCTCGCTGAGTTGCAGGTTCTCGAACCAAGGCAGCAGTTCGCAGACCGGCATCCGCACGAGTTCCGTGATGCTTCGCCCGCCGACTTTGACGTATTCCGCCTCGGGGCGCAAGCGCGAGCCGTGGCAGTCGGGGCATTCCGTCTTGCCGCGATAGCGTGCCAACATGACGCGATACTGTATCTTATATTGATTCCGCTCCAACATTCGGAAGAAGGCGTCGATGGTGACCTGCTCCTCTTCGGGGCGGGCGTTCTCTTCGGCGTCGCCGTGCCAGAGGAGGTCTTTCTGTTTCCGCGTGAGTTTGTAGTAGGGTTCAAAGACGGGAAAGTCCTTGTGTGCCACGCGCCGCATGAACTCCTTGAGCCAAAGACTCATTTTCTCGCCGCGCCAGCAGACGACCGCGCCGTCGTAGAGGCTGAGACTCGTGTCGGGCACGACCAAATGTTCGTCGATGCCCATGATTCTGCCGAAGCCTTCGCAGCGGGGGCAGGCGCCGACGGGGTTGTTGAAGGAAAACATGTAGTCGTCGGGCTCGGCGAAGGTCATGCCGTCTGCCTCGAAGCGCGTGCTGAAACGGTGGAGGATGCCGGCGGGATAGAAGCGGAGCATACATTCGCCGTCGCCTTCGTAGAGTGCGGTTTCGATGGCGTCGGCGAGGCGCGAGCGGGTCTCTTCGTCCTGCCGCACGCTGAGGCGGGCGATGAGGAGACTGCACTTTTCCGGCGCGGGGGGATTCTCCATCACGTCCTCCATTCTCACCGTTTCGCCTTCCACATCCAAGCGGGAGAGCCCTTGGGCAAGGTCTGCTTCGAGTTGCTGCTGCATGGTGCGTCCGCTTCTGACGCGCATCGGAGCGAGGACGGCGAAGCGCGTTCCCTCGCTGTAGGAGAAGGCACACGCCACGATGTCATCGACGGTGTGGCGTTTCACCTCCTGTCCGCTGACGGGGGAGAAAGTGTGACCGATGCGGGCGAAGAGGAGGCGGAGATATTCGTAGATTTCCGTGCTTGTGCCGACCGTGGAGCGCGGGTTTCGGCTGACGGTTTTCTGTTCGATGGCAATGGCGGGCGGGAGTCCCTTGATGTAGTCCACCTCCGGCTTGTGCATTCGCCCGAGGAACTGTCGGGCGTAGGCGGAGAGGCTTTCGACATAGCGCCGCTGCCCTTCGGCATAGAGGGTGTCGAAGGCGAGGGAGGACTTTCCGGAGCCGGAGAGTCCGGTGATGACAACAAAACGTCCGAGTGGGATTTCGAGGTCAATGTTCTTCAGGTTATTGACCCTTGCTCCTTTGATGAGAATGGATTTGTTCATGCGCAGAAAAGCGACGGAAAGAGTTGAGAAAACCGCGGCAGGCGGCGGTTAATACATTAATGGGATGTTCTATAAATTATGGAATAAGGAATGTTCAAAAGAAAGTGCTTACATTTTGGTTGTTTTTCGATTCTTAGAGCGACCTTTTGTAAGTTTCGTCAGTCACATAGCCCGCTATGCTCCTTCCTCAACTCACAAAATTTCATCTCTAAGAAATCAAAATCCAACTCAACCTAATTTATAGAACATCCCTAATATCCTTGCAAAAATAGCATTTTCTGCTTGAATCCGTGCTTCCTCCTCCGCGTTGAACGCGAAAAATTCGGGGACCCGATAAGGCACTGTGTCTGGCAGAGATGAGTTTTACGTTCATATTTGTCCGGATGGTGAGGGCTGCAGGCCCGATGAGGGAGCGCAAGCGACCGAACTGTCAGCCCAGTCCGTAAGGGCTGGGTAAGATGACCGTCCCCCAAGAAAGAGGGCTGTAAGTCCCGATTTCTTTTTCAGCACCAGCGGTTTATGAAAGGAATCGGGACTTTCAGCCCTCAAAATTACTACAACTTCCTTAGAGGGTGTGTCAAAATGCAGATTTTGGCTTCACCCTCGGCGGTGCGTCAGAATG
>JBJEAG010000047.1:0-3974 GCA_051868855.1 Alloprevotella sp.
GGCGAACACGTGTTCATCGTTACGGCGGAAAGGTGTTCATCGTTACGGCGAACACGTGTTCATCGTTACGGCGAACACTGACAACTCCCAAGAAAAAAATGACAACTCCCAAGAAAAAAATGATTTTCCGGAGCGGGCGAACAACTCTCACGGCACAAAAATTCTGCAAAACGAAACGTTCCATCACGAAAACGGTGGTTCGAACGCGTTTTTCTCACGTTCGAGCCACCGTTGTCTTTGGATTCGCTGCGCTCACTCGCCGTGCTGCACATCGCGCACTTTGCGGAAGAGGTCGGAAGCAAAGATAAAACTGTTGAGCTTTTCGTTGTCGGAGTTCATCACTTCGTCTTTCGTTCCCTCCCAGGCGGCGTGTCCCTCACAGATGAAGAGAATGTGCTCGCCGATGCCCATGACGGAGTTCATGTCGTGGGTGTTGATGATGGTGGTCGTTTTATATTCCGACGTAATGTCATGAATCAAATTGTCAATGACAATGGAGGTCTTCGGGTCAAGCCCGGAGTTCGGCTCGTCGCAGAAGAGGTATTTCGGGTTGAGGGCGATGGCGCGTGCAATGGCGACACGCTTCTGCATGCCTCCCGAAATTTCTCCCGGGAATTTCTGTCCCGCATCACCGAGGTTCACGCGCTCGAGACAGAAAGAGGCGCGGCGCACACGGTCCTTGTAGTTCATGTCGGAGAACATGTCGAGCGGGAACATGACATTTTCGAGCACGGACATCGAGTCGAAGAGTGCTGCGCTCTGGAAAATCATTCCCATTTCGCGGCGGAGGAGTGCGCGCTCCTTTTTGGTCATTTTGACGAAACTTCTGCCGTCATAGACGACGTCGCCTTTTGTCGGCGTGAAAAGTCCGACAATACATTTCAAGAGAACCGTTTTTCCCGAGCCGCTCTGCCCGATGATGAGGTTCGTTTTTCCGCCTTCAAAGCGAGAGGTGATGCCTTTCAGCACGTCTTTGTCTTCAAAGGATTTATGCAGGTCGCAGATTTCAATCATGAGTCGGGGAGTTGGGAGTTAGGACAGCAACTGTGTGAGGAAAAGGTCGGAGAAGAGGATGAGCATGGAGCAGGAAACGACAGCGTCGGTGGAGGCTTTGCCGACCTCGATGCTACCGCCTTCAACGGTGTAGCCATAGTAGGACGAAACGCTCGAAATGATGAAGGCGAAGAAGAGCGACTTGATGACGCCCATCCAGAAGAACCACTGCGTGAAGGAATGCTGCAGACCCGCCGTCAGGTCGGAAGGAGTGATGATGTGCCCGATGTAGGCAGTGGCGTAAGCACCGATGATTCCGCTGAAAGTGCTGAACGTGACGAGCAGGGGAATCATGGTCATGAGTCCCATGATTTTCGGCAGAATCAGATAGGAAGCGGGATTGACGCCCATGATTTCGAGCGCGTCGATTTGCTGAGAGGTTCGCATGGTGCCGAGTTCGGAGGCGATGTTCGAGCCCACTTTTCCCGAAAGGATGAGACACATGATGCTGGAAGAGAACTCGAGCAGCATGATTTCTCGGGTGACATATCCCGAAACCCAATGCGGCATCCACGGACTTTGGATGTTGAGTTTGATTTGAATGCAGATGACGGCGCCGATGAAGAATGAAATCAACAGGACGATGCCAATGGAGTCGATGCCGAGGGCATAGAGTTCCTTGACGTATTGTTTGAAGAACATTCTCATCCTTTCGGGACGCGAGAAGGTGCGTTCCATCAACATGAGATAGCGTCCGAAGTGTACTAAGAATTTATGTATCAGCATTTCTTTTTGGATTTTGCTTGTGGGAGTCTGGGGTTATTGTTCGGGCTCGGCTTCCTCTTCCTTTTTCTTGAGGTTCGCCTTGAGTTTTCCGTCTTCGTCGAAGAGTCCGTAGGTGGTTCGGAGCACGCGGAACTCGGTGCGTCGGTTCAGAGCGTGACAGATTTCCTGTTCCTCGGGCGAGAGTTTGAGGATGTAGGGAATGGTGAGCGTGTCGCCCTCATGGAGGAAGGCGTAGGTTTCGGTGAGTTTCTTGTTCACCACCTTCGGCATTTGCTCGCCGTAGCCTTTCGGCGTGAGACGTTCGGGTTCGATGCCGTGTTCCGTCAGATAGTTCACGACACTCTCCGCTCTGCGCTGCGAGAGTCGGAGATTGTAGTCATCGTTGCCTCGGAAGTCGCAGTGGGCGGCAAGTTCGATGGTCACGTTCGGATTCTCCTTCAGCATTTTCGTCAGACGGTCGAGGGCTTCGCAGGAGTTCTCGGTCAGGTCCGCCTTGTCAAATTCATAGAAGACGTTGCGAACGAGCACGGGAATGTGCATGCCCGGAAGCGGGAACTGAAGGACATATTGCTTCTCTTCCTCAACGTTCGGCACGGTCAGTTCATTCTTCAGATTGAGGTGCTCGTCGGCGGTGGCGAGGAAGAGATAGCGCACGCCGGGTTTCAGAGCCTTTTCAAAAGAGCCGTCGGGCATGACGCCGAACTTTTCATTCGTGCCGTCGTCGCCTATCATATAAACCTGCGCAGCGGGAAGTTCGTAGCCGTCCTGCTCATAGACCCAACCCTTCACGGTCTGCAGCACTTCGGGATAGGAGAACTCATAGATTTTGTCCCAGCCTCTGCCGCCCGTGGAGCGGGAGGAAGAGAAGAAGCCTCGGTTGTGGAGTCCCTCAAAGGTGATGCCGAAGTCGTCGCCGAAACTGTTCATCGGCGCGGGCAAGTGTTCGACCGTCCAGCGGTGAGAGGCGGAGTCCTCGCGTGCTCTGTAGAGGTCAAGCCCGCCCATGGAATCGTCACGACCGGAGGAGGCGAAATAGAGTTCGCCGTCGGGGCGCAGCGCGGGGAAGCACTCGTCGCCGGGGGTGTTGATGTCGGCGCCGAGATTTTCCAGCATGCCCACACCGTGGTCGCCGCCAATCATGACGCGCCAAAGGTCCAGTCCGCCCTGACCGCCCGGCATGTCGGAGGTGAAGTAGAGCCACTTGCCGTCAGCCGAAACAGCGGGGTGAGCGTAGGAAGAGAGCGTGTCGCCCGTGATTTTCAACTGGGAAGGCTTGCTCCACTTCGCGTCAGAGCGTTTGGAAGTCCAGATTTCCGCCATGCGCGGATACTGCGGGTCAGTTTTGCAGACGGTGAGATACATGGTCTGACCGTCGGCAGAGAAGGAGCAGGCGCCTTCGTCGTCGGCAGAGTTGAGGTCGCCTTCAATCTTTTCGACCGCCTTCCACTTTCCCGTTTCGTCTTGTCTGACCACAAAGATGTCACCGTTTTTCATGGCGGTGATGCCGCTGACGTCGTCGCCGAGCGCCTGGTTGCGGGTGGAGGTGAAATAGAGTTCCTTTGCCTCATGTCCCATAAAGGCAGGACAGAAGTCAGCGCGCGAGCCGTTGAAGCCGGCGGCGAGTTTGACGGTATAGACCGACCCGGCATCTTTCTTCTGCTGAGCCGTTTGGCAGGCACGCAGATAGTCGCGGGCAATCTTGTTCTTCGGATTTTGGTTCAAAAACTCCTCGAAAGCCTCGGCAGCCGCCTTGTAACTTCCCTGCTTTTGCAACATCTCGCCGAGATAGAAAAGCGTCAGGGAGTCCTCTGCGCCGAAGCGTTGGGCAGTTCGGAAAGCACCGACGGCACGAGCCACGTTGCCGTAGCGCCGATAGGCAGTTCCCATCTTGTAGGCAACGTGTGCCCGGACTTTCTTGTCTTTTTGGCGACAGCGAGTGTAGGCGGATTTATATTGCGCCGCCGCTTCCGCATATTCTCCCAAAGCCCAGGCAGCATCTCCCTTCTTCATGGATTTCTCCATGCTTCCACACGAGACGAGCAAGAGCGCCACCGTCAGCAGAAACAGGGCGCGAGAAAAGAGGAGGCGGAGAGACTGAGGCTTTTTCATGGGCAGAAAAAGTGGATGGTTGGGTTGAAAGATGAGGAAAACCGAACAGCGAGTTTCAGTCTTCGAGTGTATTTATGACGTGCAAA